>CAYPGY010000060.1:0-13841 GCA_964410435.1 uncultured Candidatus Bathyarchaeia archaeon | reverse complement strand
ATAGCAGTTCTGCGCCGCTGGCTTTTTCTGGATGAAACAGAATTTTTCGCCTTTCCTATTCGCAAAGTTACTTTCTCAGTTAGCTGGATAGCTCATAGTTGCCGTAAGTTAACATTAAACAGGTGGAATATTTAAAAATAATAAACGACGCTGATAATTTGACAAAAACAGAAAATAACCTAATAAACGCTTTGTGGAATTAAAGTGGGTGACTTAAGTCATCCAGTTTTGGCCGGCCTTGCGCTGCAGAATAACCCGTTTAGCGAAGTTACGTCTGTTGCGGTTTCTTGGGCTTGCAGATGTTCTCACTTTTGCCTCTACTTTAGGCGTTTGAGAACGTACTTTTCCAGCTTTTGAGAGTGAACCGTGAGTTGGCATATTTTACACCTTTTGCACAATAAGCATATGCGTTGCCTTTAAACCTTTAGCTCAAGTTCCGGTTTAAACCTGCCCTTTTAACTTGAAAGGCACTTTCTAGCTTATTTTTCTGCGGCAGAGCGCTGTCGATGAAAGTTTTATATTAACTGTTTGCAGACTATCGCTAAGGGGTATATTATGGGTTACTGCTGGAAATGCGGAAACAAACTTGAAGACGACATGGCGTACTGCCCAAAATGCGGCGCCGCCGTCAACCAACCGAGTAGTCGCGATTACGTTAAAGAAGACAAGGTAATACGTTCAGTCGGTTTAGTAGTTGTGGGCGTATTGGCTGCAGTGGCAATTTTGATTGTGGCGCTTTTAGCTGTCGGCGTGTTACCGGGTATCAATGCGCCTTTCGGCACCATCGGCTCAGGCAACGTTACAACCCAGCCGTATGACCTAACTGATTTTACGGCGGTTTCAGCCAGCCACGGCTTCAACGTCGTAATAACGCAGGACAGCGTCTACAAGGTTAAAGTAACCACTGACGATAACATACAGCAATATGTAGATGTGCATAAAGACGGAAGCGCACTCTACGTTGGCCTCAAACCCGGCTTCGGCATAACAACTACCCAGTTAAAGGTTGAAGTGTCCATGCCGAACCTGATGAATTTGCAGCTCTCCGGCGGCTCCCAAGCCAGCGGACAGAACCTCACGTTGGTAACGAATTTGGGCATAGACTTCTCGGGCGGCAGCAGAGCAACACTAAGCGGTCAAGCAGTTGACCTCACCGTGTCAGGTTCAGGAGGCTCAAACATTGACCTAAGAGACCTACAGGTTCAAAACGCCAGCGTTGACTTGAGTGGGGGAAGCCAAGCAAAAGTAAACGCGTCCGGCAGGTTAGATGTGAACCTTAGCGGCGGCAGCCAGCTTCAGTACAGGGGCAACCCAACTATGGGTTCACAGGATATTTCGGGCGGATCACGTATTTCGCCCTTAACTTAACTCTTTTTTAGGGTTGCAGGCATTTTTTCAGCGCTACGATTAGCTCCTCGGGCAACCCGGTTTTGCTGTGGGTAGATTCGTCGAAAGCCACGGCTGTTATCTCCGCCTTCGCCGCCAAAACACGTTCAGCGTTTTCTTTTTCTTTCTTGTAAAAATGGTGCGCCAGCGTAAATGAGGTTTGACCAATCTTTTTCACACTCGTCTCTATGTCGATGTAGTCGCCCAGCTTTACCTGCGAGAGGTACTCGAAGCATGCCGCGCGCCTTGGAAAGAAAATTCTCTGTTTAGTGTAGAAGTATGTGAAGCTGAAACTGAGCATCTCCATGAAGCCCATTTCGCCCTCTTCGCAGTAGCGGACATAGGTTTCCCAGTTTATTATCCCGAAACTATCCGAGTCCTGAGGTAGCACTCTTAGGTTTTTCTTTTCGAAATGCATGATAATCAGTTTAGCACTGCTTTTCTTAGATAAGAATACATCGAACCCTCTGATGCACAAAGCCACGTTTTTAGGCGTTACCTTTAAGTTTTGAAGCCTGATTCCAAATATGCGCCCAAAAATGGTGTATCAGTTATGGCGAAAATAAGCGTAAACCAACTAGCTTGGCAAAAAGCCCAGAAACTCCTTGATAACCCCGTTTACTACGGCGTAGAAATCACCAAATCCGCCGCCGGCGCAACCATCATCGATGCAGGCGTCAAAGCACCCGGTGGTTTTGAAGCAGGCAAAATCTTAACTGAACTCTGCCTCGGCGGAGCAGGCAAAGCCGAATTAGGCTACAAAAGCTACGGCGACCTAGATTTCCCGTCAGTAACCATCACCTCTGATTACCCGGCAATCGCTATGCTCGGTAGTCAATTCGCGGGTTGGCGTATAAAAGACGGCGACAACATCGCCATCGGCTCAGGCCCAGTGCGCGCCATCGCGTTGAAACCCAAAGAAATCTATGAAGAACTCCACTATACGGACGCCTCTGACAAAGCTGTCATCACATTGGAGAGCAATGTGCTTCCATCGGATGTGCTGGTTGAGAAAGTCTGTAAAGCATCAAACATCACCGCCGAGAACCTGATTATCGTGGTTGCCCCAACCGCTAGCGTCGCTGGCTTGACACAGGTCGCTGGCCGCGTCGTAGAGGTAGGCATCCACAAACTACACACACTCGGCTTAGACCCTAAGTGTATCCGGTACGCGATGGGTTATGCCCCGATTCCGCCAGTTGGCCCAGACTTCGAAGTTGCCATGGCACGCACAAACGACGTTATCCTATACGGCGGTACCGTGTATCTAACCGTTGACTACGACGACGAAGCAAAACTACAAGAACTCGTCAACAAGGCACCGTCAATCAACTCAAAAGACTACGGCAAACCATTCCTAGACATCTTCCTAAATGCAGGTAAAGACTTCTACAAAATCGACCCCGGATTATTCGCCCCAGCCGTATTAATGATTAACAACGCTAAAACCGGCAGAACGTTCAAGGCGGGACAGATAAATCCGAAAGTTTTAGCCCAAGCACTGGGCTTCTAAACTTTCTTCTTTTCTTTTTAGTCTATTTTTACTCGGTACAGGATCGCTGCTGTTATTGCTATTGCGATTGGCACGGTGTATGCTGCTACTATAGCGTTGAAGGCTGCTATGATTGGCGTGATACCTATAATGGCGGTCACTGGGAATTCGTAACCGATGGGGTACACTTGCTGGAGGGTGACGTAATTGACTGCTGACATGACTGCGACTCGTAATAGTATACCCAGCGCGGTTGCGGAGACGGTGATTAGGGCAACATGCCTTTTCAGCGTGGCAGGTAAGGTTTCGGATTTGCATTTTCGTGTGGCTATCTTGTATGGTAGATATATGCCCAGCATCATGGAGAGTACTGCGATTAGGTTGTAGAGCGGACCGGTTGGTAAGCCTCCTTGGAAGAACATGAATAGGACGACTGTGTTTAGGCCTGCAACTGCTAACCCTACTTTGGGTCCGATTAGTAGGAAGGCTACGACTATGGGGATTTCCCAGAGTTGGAAGATTAGGAAGTCTGCTAAGGGGAAGGGGATTTTTGGCCCGTATAGGTTTAGTGCTATTGCTAGCGCGGCGAATATGATGATTAAGCCGATGGTTTTGGTGCTGTTTCGGGTGTTCACTTTTGTTTCCTCGGTTGGTGTTCATGTGTTGATACCTATTTAAGAGTAGCTACCTAAAAATTAGTGGGTAAATTTGGTTGGAATATGGCTAAAATACATAAACCCCCACCACCCACATGTACCTATAGTGAAGCTTGTTGACGGAATCAACCACCCAGTTCTCAACATCCCTAGAAGCCAAACGCTGGCTGGAAACACAGACAAACTCAGTCTTAACCCCAGTGCAAGCCAAAGCAAAACGGCTCCGCGACGAAATGAACCTCCAAATCCAAGCCTTAGTCGACGTCAGCAAACAGCTCCTAGACGTCAGCAGCAAAGAAATCGAACGACGAAACATGAAAGTTTACAACCGCGCAAGAGCACTTAACAAACTCGCCCGCCTATTCTTAGACAGGCTAAAGAAACTCACTCCGCCCGAGCAGGTCTCCTACGACTCCATGAACGCCTATGTACAGGAAACCCAGAAATTACTTCTCGTCACAGACATCGACATAAAGAATTGGTTTCCCCACATCTCACCCTTCTTCATCATGGACCGGCGTAAAGCCCAGTCGGTTTATGAAAAAGCCAAACAGGTTTACAATAACCTAAACGACTTCGTCACAAAAGAATACGTCAAAACCAAGGCACTTGAAGAAGCCCTAAGCCAGCTAAACGAGCTGCAAACCGACGAGCAGCGACTGTTATCTATCCAAGAAGACAAGAACCGCATAACGAACGAGCGTCTCCCCATCGAGCAGGAAATCGCAGAGCTGGAAAAGAAAATTACAGAGTTGCAGAGTCAGGGGCCAATCGACAAACTGAACCTCGTAAACGCGGAAATCGAGAAACTAAACAACGAATTAAAAGAAGCTTTGCGGCATTTCCAGAAGCCCTTTGTTAAGATGCAGGCGCTTGCAACTTCAGGCGGCGGAGGCGGCGTAACCCCTGATGAGCTACAGAAAATCAACCTGTACCTAGACAAGCCCTTTGAAGCCCTCTCACAGGAGCAGTCTGGTTACCCCGTGCTTAAAGAGATTCTTGAGAAACTCGAGGTTATGATAGAGAAAGACACGCTTAAACTCAAACCTGATAAAGCCCGCAAAGCCAAAGAGTCAATTAACGATTTCCTCCGCAAGAACCAGCTTGACAGCCTGCAGATTCGCTGTAAAGAGATGGCTCAGAGCCGCGACCACCTCTTAACGTCATCAAAGCTTGACGAGACCAACCGTAGCTTAGCGCAGTGTCAGGAGCAGCTTGTGCAGCTTAAAGCCCGCCGAACCAGCGTGGAAACGCACGAGACCGTTAAAGCCAACAGTTATCAGGCCACCGTTGATGAAATCAACAATAAAAAGCGGCTTGTTGAGAAAAACATTTACTCGGCGCTGGGTAAAAAAGTGCAGATAGCCTAACTCTTAGGCTTTTTAACTCGGTAGCTTAGCAGCACAAGGTTCTTGATTGCTTCGCAACCGACCAGTTCCAGCTTCACAGGCGCTTTAACGGCTCTGAAGAGGTTAACTGCTTTTTTGCCCACTATCTCTGGGGAAACCAGCAACTGCACCTCATCCACTAAGCCTTCTTCTAAGAGAACAGCGGCTAATACTCCGCCCGTGTCGGTTGCCACCGTTTTGAAACCGTAGCGCCCGTTCAGCGCCTCTAGCGCCATGCGGAGGTCCACATGGTCGCTGCCTGCAACGATAAAGTCGTAGTTCCTCTCGTTGAGGTAATCCAAATAATCCTTCGGGGTAGATTCTGAGACGAGTACGATTACGTCTTTGCCGTAGCCTGACTGGCGGTAAACATGCATTAGCCCCTTCAGTTTGCCTCTGCTATCCGCCATAGCCCAGTAAGCGCGGTTATCGCCTTCTTTAATTGCTGGCTTCTGGCGGTCGCTGGGCTGCTCAGAGGGAACAGTCTCCATGAACATCTCTATCCCCGACTTGGCAGTGTCGGAGCCCACCAGCATAACCTCCGCGCCGATTCGCCCCGCCACTTGGTAATGCAGCGCTATATCCAATTCGAAATCCTTAATTGCCCCGTCAACGCTAACTGAATTATACAAGACTACTTTTGGCAGCATAACAACTGGTTTATGCCGCTTCGTATTTGAGGCTTTTTTGCCAAGTTACCACCAAAAACCCCTGCTCCCATTACGCGGCGAATGATATTTGTGCACACTTCACTGCCAAAAAATCGGGTGAATACATGCAAAAAGAGTACGCCATCCAAACAGTTAACCTGACAAAGGCGTTCAAAACAAAAACACAGACTAAAAACGGCATGTTCAAACGTAAAAAAACCGTGGCAATAAACGCAGTGGACAACCTTAACTTAGCAATAGACCATGGCGAATTATTTGGTTTACTCGGACCCAACGGCGCAGGCAAAACCACACTTGTAAAGATGCTCTGCACACTGCTTCCACCCGACAGCGGCACCGCCAAAATAAACGGCTACGACATAACCGCACAGCAGATGGATGTAAAGCGCTCGTTGGGCACGCTTTTCAGTGTAGGCGAACGTGGCTTCTTCTGGCGCCTCAACGGCTACCGCAACCTCGAATTCTTTGCAGCCATCTACAACGTGCCAAGGCAGAAACGCCATGAACGCATAATGGAAGTGCTGCGCCTCGTCGGGTTAGAGAACAGCGCTTTTGATTTGTACCAGAAGTACAGTGGCGGCATGAAACGAAAATTATCCCTTGCGCGGACGCTACTACCTGACCCGCCTGTGCTGCTGCTCGACGAACCGACCGTCGGTTTAGACGTGATTTCCTCACGTAACATCCGCGACTTCGTCCAGCAAACTGTCCGCGAAACTGGCAAAACTGTCTTCTACACCACGCACTACATTGAGGAAGCCGCGCAGATATGCACAAAAATCGGCATCATGAAAAAGGGCAGATTAATCTCCTGCGGCACACCCAACGAAATCCGCGGATTGATAAAGACAAGCGAACTTATCTACATCGTCGTAGACCAAATCAGCGCGGAGCAGACAGAGAAACTCCGCAGCCTGCCAGCTGTGACTAAAGTCTCTGAAAACAGTGACTACTCGGTGGGTAACCAGAAGGGGTTTCGCCTCGAGTTAAAAGGCGTTGACCAAGTACCCGCCATATTCGACTATCTCTACAAAGAAAACATTAAGCTTGTGAACTTCCATCGGGAGGAACCGACACTCGAAGACGCCTTCATCGAGCTGACGGGGAGGGCTTAGCTTGGGCTTCTGGGCTGAAGCTGAAAAAATCTACTACTTTATGAAGCGCGACATCATCAGCTTCAGCACATATAAAACCAACATAGCCATACTTGTCGCCACCGCGCTCTTCGGCGCATTATCCTTCGCTTTTTTGGGTAACAGCGCGGTCAGCGAAGCCGTCACGCAGATGTACGACATGGACTTCACCACTTACCTCATAATCGGTTTGGCATTCAACAGCTACCTAACCCAGTCGCTTACATTGGTGCAGAAGACGATTAACCCGTGGGCGCTCGAAGAAGTGCTGGTTTCCCCGACTTCGCTGAGAACATTCATCGTGGGCAGCTCGCTTTGGGGTTTCGTCTGGAGCACCGCCGTCGTCGTAGTGTACCTGTTTATCGGCGTATTATTCTTCGGAGTAGATTTATCCGTCAACGTGGCTGGGACGATGCTTGTGCTGGCGCTTGGTGTAGGCACGTTTCTGGGTTTTAGCATGATAGGCGCTGGCATCCTCATCTTGACTAAGCAGGGCGACCCCGTAACCGCGCTGATAACCATTGCGACAACGTTGTTTGGTAACGTGCTGTTTCCGCCGCAGGTTATGCCGCCGCTGCTTCAGGCCATCAGCTACATCTTGCCCCAGTACTACTTCTTTACCAGTATACGGTTAATGCTCACTGGCTGGACGATTGAGATGATTCTACCTTACCTGATGGTTCTGGCGCTGATGTTTGTGGTTATCATGCCGCTTGGGTACGGCGTCTACGCATTGTGCCTGAAGACCGCGAGGAAAAACGGAACGCTATCGTGGTTTTGAATAGAAACGTTGCTTTTTTGTCTGTTCTGCTTTTAGAAATCTCCCACAGCCAGCAAGCAATCCGTATCAGACGTAGAGTACAATACAGACGCGTCCAAACTACCTTGTGCAACGCCCACAACCAACCAGCAACTCATTTGCGACACTGAACCAGAAATAGTTGTTTCTGCTAAAAGTTCTGGAAGATGATGTAGTAGGTCTGGCTTCTCTTCTTCTAATGTAAGGAATAAATGCTGAAATAGTTTTGTATCAAGTTTTTGGGTAGGTAGCGCATCTGAGGCGGTTTTTCGGTAAGGCTTTTACCTCTTTATGCATAGTATCTGCCTATGTCGCTATGTGCCCTTAAAGCCACACTATATAGCCGCCGATTCTGGATCTGGCAACTCGCAGGTGCAGCCATCTACGCTACACCCGTCGCCATCCGCTTGGTTACAGGTAACGTGGTTCTGCCGATTTTGGGGCTGCTTGAGACGCCATGGATTGACCATTTCGTCCCAGCGAATCTGGTTGAAAAAATCCTTGTTAACGGCTTCTTTCCCGGAGCATCAGGCGCAGTGGCGGGCGAAATCTACTTCACAACCAAAAACGCCGATCAACCCATTAGCAGGCGTCGTATGTACGGTTACCGCTTAGCTGGCGCGCTATGCTACGTTTCGTTGTTCTCGGCTTTCCAGTTTGTCGGCTACTTCGTCAACATCACCGCCAGCTACGGCAGTAACCTCTTCGAGTTCCCCGGCGTTTACCCGCTGAATTTTTTGCTGGCGTCGCTGTCGATTTTCACGCCTACCATAGTCGGTTACATAGCAGACAAAGTACGGAGCGCCAGCCAAAAAATTAAGCAAGCCAATTAAAAGTTAATATTTCCATGCCACCTCATTTTTTGCTATGTCATTCCATGTACGCCGAAAAGACCGGGAAATCACCGACCCCGACGAAATGCGCCAAGTGCTGAAAGCCACAAAATACGTTACTATTGCGCTCTGCCGAGATAACGAGCCGTACCTTGTTGCGCTCAGCCACGGATACGACCAAGAACGCAACTGCCTCTACTTTCACTGCGCACCCGAAGGCAAAAAACTCGCCTACGCGCAGGCTAACCCCAAAGTCTGGGGGCAAGCGGTACTAGATTACGGCGTAACAGACGAATGCGACTATGCCTACACCAGTGTGCACTTCGAAGGCAAACTTACCCTAATCACCGACACAGAGGAGAAGCGGCATGCACTTGAAACACTTGTCTATCAAACCTCAAATACGCCAAAGGAAAAACTCGCCAAAGTTAAACCTGAAAAACTCGCTAAGACTACGATGTGCAAAATCGATTTAACCTACATGTCGGGTAAGAAGCATCAGGCGCCGCCAAAGCAGCCTTAATCCACTATTTCTGCCCATTCAACTCTATAGACGTACTGTCCGCCCTGCGCGTAAACCTGCGATAACCAGTTTATGGCGTCGAAGTGAGCGATGCAGTTGGGGTAGTTGCTTAGTTCTTCGCTGCCGACATAAACGTAGCTGACGTTGTACGTGCGCACCAAGCTTTCGAGTTGCTCTTCGGTGCCGCTGTAAGCGTTGTCGATTGCGGTTTGGCGCTCAAAAATTTCCCCCAAAGGTTCACCGTGTCCATAGGGCCAATTAATATACGAGGAAACCCGCAGCCGGCCGCCGACGAGGCTGGTTGGGCAATGAATATTGTAGTAGGTAAGAAAAACTGACCCCTCTGGCGTGTTTTCGCGTACCCACATCCCCACATCGTATTCGCTCCATGTGGCACCAAGATAGCTTGTGCTAACGTTATAAGAAATAACGCTGACAGAGGTCAAAACCGACAACACAACAAGAACAGCCACCAACACCTTCCGCGACCTTGCAAGATAAATCGCCATAAGCGCCACTATGGGAACCCACGCGAAGGTAAAGAACTTGTACATATCCCAAACGTTTGGCGTAAAAACAAAAAAATGCGGTACAAGCAGCAACACAAGCAGCGTGCCTTTAAGGTGCCAGTTACCCTTCTTGACAAAGCACAACAGCGCCACAATCAAGGGTATACCGAGGTTCGCAAAGTAATACAGCGGCGGAAACTTTACAAACTCCTGCGCCCACGCCATGCCAAAGCTGAAGCTAAATGAGCCGCCGCCGAACAGGATAAACGGCAACGCAGACGCCGCCGGCAGCAGGAAATAGAGGTGCTCTTTTCTGAATTTTCTAATGTTAACTAGCAAGCAGATGCCGTAGGCGACGCCGCAGCAGAAAAACGCCACATTATTAAACTGATAAACCAATCCAGTAAGCAAACCCGCGAGCAGCAGCCGCTTCTTATCAGCCATATTCCGCAGCAACGCAAGCACCAAAATGAATACTGGTAAACCAATAAGAACTGGACGCTGATTCAGCAGATTATCGTAGATTGGGGGTAAACCGAATAATCCGCCGTACTGCATGTACGTAGCGGTAGACAGCGAGCCGCCCTCGAAGAGGTTCTGGAACATGCCGATGTAGCTGAAGCCCCACCCGAAGACGCCTACGATTGCAGCTATGAATCCCGCCTGCTTGCCGTAAGGCCGCGCTAAAGCATACATGCACAAGGCGAAGACTGCGATGAGACAAGCATTTAGAACCGGCAGCAACGTAGGCAAGTAACCATAGACTTTCTCAACTATAGCAGTATGGAAATCCACAAAGTAATGGTAACTCAGCGGTGTACCAACGTAGTTGGGGGTTTGAGGCGGGAAGTTACCGCAGTTGATGCTCTCCACTATTTCGTAATGGAAAGGCCCGTCCTGCCAGTTAACGCCGGTGAGTACGATGCCGTCGGCTGTTGTGTACCAGACCGTTCGCAGAAGCACAACCAGCGAAATCAACAAGATCACGATGAATAGCAAAGCTGCCGGTTTGTTGATTCTGCCGATTGCCTCTTTGAGCTGCGGGGGCTTGAATTCTTCGCCTTTTTTGTAGACTACTACTGTGTAGATGGCTGCGAGTACTAGAAAACATACAAAGATCGTGGTTGTTGAGTAGCCCACAGCAAGCGAAACCCAGTAGATCAACTCCACACTAGCCATAACGCTGAAGAGGGGGATAAACGCCCACCGCTCATAATTCTGCAGCGGGAAGAAGCGGTAAAACGCCAAACCCGGCACAATAAAGGTGAAGATAAATGCGGCAGCGAGTGCGGCTATGCCTGAGACGAATGAAGCTGCCGCAACGGCGAATAGCACTATCGAAATCCAGTACTTCTGCAAAGTATCTGTGTTAACCGCAGCCGTTGCCATCACCTCAAGAGCATTACCATTAAACAGCCTGCGATATTAAAACTGCTAGAAGCTACCTGCACCGATTTTTAAGTGAATTGGATAAACGATAAAATACTACTTTTCACTTTTCAAGGAGCTATGAGCGGCATAAAACTGCCCTGTTCCTTAAGCATGAGAACCGTTTTAGTGCTGCTTATCCTCTTCGCCGCCGCGTTTTTAATTTACTTTGCTACGGGCGAGGGCCACGCGACATGGTACGACTACTACGTGCGGCTCTCCGACGCGTTTCTCCATGGCAGACTGTACTTGATGGATAACCCGAGTTGGCTAAATGAGCTTATACCCAACCCGTCCGGCGAAGGCTATTTTGTGGTTTATCCGCCTTTTCCGGCGGTGCTGATGGCGCCGTTTGTAGCGATCTGGGGTTTGGGTCTTAATCAGACGTTGTTTGGTTTGTTCTTCGCCGCCGCAACAGTTCCGCTAGCTTATCTTGTATCAAGAGCTGTATTGCAAAAGCTAAAGCCCCACGCCGCGTTCAGCAGAAAAACCTGCATCTGGTTCGCGGTGCTCTTTGGTTTCGGCACAATATTCTGGTACCTCTCAAGCATCGGCTCGGTTTGGCTTATCGCTCAGGTAATCGCTACTTTCTTTATGATGCTGGCGCTCTATGAAGGCTTTACCCGCAACAGGCCGCTTCTGGTTGGACTGCTTGTGGGTGCGTCTTTCTGGTGCCGGTTGCCGACGGCGCTGGGTATCTTCTTCTTCGCCGCGTTAGCGATCGTTCAGCAGACGCAACCTGGGTGGCTTGATAAGCTTAAGGCGTCACTGCCCTACCTCGCCAAGTTAGCTGCTGGAATGGCGGTTTTTGTGCTACTAGACTTCGCCTACAACTATGCCCGCTTCGGAACCGTTTTTAACGTGGGCTACTGGATGATCCCCGGCGTCTTGGATGACCCTTGGTTCTACGACGGGCACTTCAGCCTCCTCTACATAGCCGACAACCTCAAGCCCTTCCTGCTTGGGCTGCCTATGGTGACCTCAACTGCACCCTACGTGGCGTTCCCGATGAGCGGCATGGCTATCTGGGTCACTACCCCCGCCTTCATCTTTTCACTTAAGTCCAAGATTCGGGACAGGGTTACCTGGTGCAGCTGGCTTGCGGTTCTATGCATCGGCGCAGTGATTTTCACAAACGCCGCAACGGGATGGGGGTTTGGGTACCGCTACGCGGTGGATTTCTACCCTTTCCTCTTCCTCTTGACCGTGCAGGGCATGGGTGCGGAGCTCAAGTGGTACCATAAAATCCTCATTATAATTGCCGTAATAGTCAACCTCGTCGGTGTGGTGGCGATCAACAAGTTCCCCGACGTACGAGTCCTAACCTAAACCGTATGTAGATAGCGTCTGTCTGTGGGTTTACCCTAAACTTGAGCGTACAAAAACGGGAAGATTAATTAACCGAATTGTCGTGTATTGTTGCGGCGCATCAGTTTGCCCAGGTAGTATAGTTCGGTCCAGTATATGCGGCTGTCGCCCGCAGGACCCGGGTCCAAATCCCGGCCTGGGCGCCACTTCTCTCCTCTATTCAGATTGTAAATAATTTGTTTTTGTCTTGATTCAGCTTTCATAAGTGATTTATCCAATTTCTTCTTAAATACAAGTGGGACTGTTATGGCTAAACAGGCTGAGATTCCATGCGCATCCTGCCGCTCGTGGGCTAAGAAGCAAAAAAAATTTTGCTGCAACCCAGACGAATGCAAAGGATTGACTGAGTGGATACTGTCCAACGCGCCTGAACTCGGCGGCGGAAACATAAAGAAACTTGTGATGTTACCTGTAAGCGCAATGCAATATATCGTTTAGAAATCTGCAAACACTTCAAGCGCACAAGTTAGCGGGTATTTCCACCGTGAATTTTTTTCCTTTTCCCTCTTGACTTTGTAAAGTGATAGTTCCGTTCAATGCTTCAACCAGCCGCTTAACCACAGCTGAGCCCAGTCCGTGTCTCTTGGATTTTTTCGTTGTGATTGAAGTGACGATTTTTTTTTGTCTAACAGCCTCAGGAATACCGACGCCAGTATACGTGAGGGATAGACTTATTGTGTCCTGCGCTTTTGAAGCCGTTATAGATAATTCGCCGCCATCTGGCATAGCTTGAATTGTATTAATGACCAATTTTGTGAGGATACGGATGAAAAGCGTAGTATCCGTTTTAAGATAAATCTGTGTATCGATTTCTATTCTGGGGTTGATGTTTTGGGGGATTTCGATCGTTCAAAAGAGTTAACTATCAACTCGTATAGGTCAACAATCTTCAGTTCTGGTGTGATACGCCTTGAGTAATCCTGTAAATCGACGACGATCTTGTTGATGTAGCTTATGTTCTTCTCTATTTCGTCTAAACTTTCAACTGAGTCGCTTTTTTGAGGCGCATCTGACAAGATAGTTACATATACTGCAATAAACACATCTGAAAAAATAGAAAGAATTAGCTAGCAAGAATCATATAATCTTTTGAGCATCTCTTACTTCATATATTATGTTACTACCAAACCTCAAGTTTTGGTTATCAATTTCCTCTATCACTTCGTTAGTCATTCTTCCAACAACTAAGACTAAAACGTTCAAACCTCTTGAAGCGGCAACTGTAGCCGAATGACTAATACCGAATTCGAAATCAACCGCAAGGCCAAGTTTATTAGCAACAGATCTTGCAACAGCACCCATTACACCAATATGTTCAGGTTTGAATTCATCGCAATATCCCCGAAGTTTAGTTAAATCCGCTGCTCTTGAGCCGCCTTTACGGATGCCCGGTAATCTGACAATCAGCACTTTCCCTTGTTTGATTTTCACTTTACCGCTCAAATTTTTTAACCCAACATCTTCGCCAGTATTCGCATCTGAAATAGCGGTACCTAATGCTTTTACGTCATAATGATTCGTGGGCACAGTATAAAAGACACCACCGCGAACAGTCAAACCCACTTGTTCCCCCGCTTTAACTTCGGAAGTAGCTAACGCGGTCCATGAATGCGCTATTTTGAGTTCACCTTTGATCATACTTACGTAGTTCTCTA
>CAYPGY010000059.1:0-13853 GCA_964410435.1 uncultured Candidatus Bathyarchaeia archaeon | reverse complement strand
ATGCGTGAGGTTGGCGACAAACACTTCTGTGCGTCCAGATTGGTTATACAAATAATCGCATTACGTTCATTAATGTTGATGTATTATTGCATTATTTGCAACTTTGTAGATATGGTGAAAGAGTTATTTTGGATATGAATTACTAATTCATATTGCTAAGTCGCAATGGTATTATATATTTTCCGTCTAAATCGAGTAGCAATACCCCCAATAAGGATGAACCCCCACAATGGCACTATCAATGGAAAACGTAATGAAAGTATACAACAAACAAAATGACGGATACAAAATCATAAAGAAAGACCAGCAAGTAACAAAACAGTTAGTAACAATCGAGGAAACCCTCGCAAGGTTCGGCCTCCTCAAAAACGAAATCCGCGTCTACCTCTACCTAGCCAGAGCAGGCGAAAAGAAGGCAGGCGAAATCGCAGAAGCCATAGCGCTTCACAGAACAGAAACCTACCGCATCCTACGCGACCTAGAAAAGAAGGGCATCGTATTCTCAATCTTTGAGAAGCCACTTAAATTCACCGCTGTCGCACTCGACAAAGCCATCGACCTGCTTGTTGATGCACAAAAAATCAAGATAAAACTACTAGAGCAGGAAAAACCAAGTCTCGTCGAACTCTGGCAGAGCATGCCACAAGCAAAACAGGAAACAGCAAAGAAAGAACTCTTCCAGATGCTAGAAGGCGACCAACAGGTACTCATGAAAGCAAACGAACTCTTGGAACGTAGCGTCGAGAGTTTCCAAATTTACGCCTCAGCGGACTACCTTTCAGACCTATACTACAACGACTTCAGCGACAAACTAAAAGCACAAGCAGACAAAGTCCAAGTAACTGTCGTTACAGACACAAGTTTAAAAAGCGCATACTTTCTGGGCGAAATGACTTGGCTCAGTGGACAACATAGAATCAGCGATGATAATAATCTTCCATGCTTCATGATTGCAGATAACAAAGAAGTCTTAATTGCGTTCCACGAAAAAGACACAGAGGACTCAGACGATATAAAGAAGAAGTACCGTACAGCAGCAATCTGGACAAACTACACGGCACTCGTAAATACGTTGCAGACCCTCTTCAGCAAATTAACAAACGAGTAAAACGCCATTTTTTGGCTAAAGCTAATTTTTATTTTTCCTAATCTTAAGCATTAACACCAAAGCCGCCACTAATAAAGCAAATATCGTTACTGACAAAGTTATAGTTACAATCGAAGGACCGCTGGACATAAAGTTCAATTTTACTATGTAAAACTCGTAGGTTGCCTTACCAACTAAGTCGGTTTCGCCGATCGGGTCAGTCCAACCGAACAATACGGCTTCGCCGTTTCCGGCATCAATAACTGCGTAAGCCTCTTGGAATGCAGAGTCGCCATAGGTGCAGCTTGACCCAACATTACCATCGTCATCTATGCTGAACATCCAGAAGTCACGTTGTCCCTCACCGAACGAGAAAGTAAATCCACACACCAAATAGCCGTCGTCTTTTGCAGGGGTTATGAATGCAGCTGAGTCAACATCGCTTCCCCCAATTGTTCTATTCCAAACCAATTCGCCAATGGAATCAACACGTATTACACAGGCGTCTGTAGGGGAATCCGATGCTGTTATGTCGCCGGCAAGCACAAAGCCGTCTGGAGCAGTGGCTATTGAGTACGCTTTTTCGCTGTGGATGCCGCCGTATGTTTGGTTCAAGAGGAGGTTGCCGTCTGAACTGATTTTCTGCAGATAGAAGTCATAAGTTGAGTTACCTCTGTCAATGTAGCCTGCCGCTACGCAAGCGCCGTCTGAAGTTGCAACGGCAGAACGCAAAGCACAATCAATGCTGCTTTCACCGTAAACATGGTTCCAGACAACGGAACCTGAACCGTCCACTTTTACTGCCCAAGCCTGAGATTGATTACCGCCATAAGAGTAACTTAAGCCGCACGCAATGAACCCGTCACCAGATATTACACCTGTAAACAGTTTGTCAATTTTTGCGCCACCAACGACTGTGTGCCAAATTAAGTCGCCTTGCGAGGTGATTTTAGCAACATAGCCGTTTATGTCGCCTTTGAGGTACTGGTTTCCGACTAATAAAAACCCATCTGAGAGTGCTACTGCCGAACGGAGCTCAGTGCCGTCACCATCTAGGTATGTTTGGTTCCAAAGCAATCTACCGTCGTTGTTTAGCATTAAAGCCCACCCCATCAAAGTGCCGTTTCCAGCGGATTTAGTGGAACCGACCATAAGGTAGTTTAATCCAACGGGTATCGCGTTGAAGGCGCGGTCGTCTTGGGAGCCGCCGTAAACCTTGACCCATTCAGCTTCGCCTTTGAATACATTGATTAACGAGCCATTAACGTAGATAGGCTGGGATGTCTGGGTGAAGGCAATAGCGCTTAAAGCTACGGCTACTATTAGCAGGGCAATTATGGCTTTAACTATACTATTCATACTCAGGCACCACTCCCGATGGCAACTGCTAAGTCACACGACTGCATGTTACAGTTGCTCCTACAGATATACCTCGCGTATCCAGGCAAACTACTGATACATCAAGCGACTCACCGATTTGCCCGGTCTGTGCATAGAAAGACAAGGCGTAGGTGCCATCGTCGTTACTGCTAATTGAAAACGAATCCGCAGCTATCCAGCTGGACGCATTTAAATATTTGATAACAAAAGCGTCGGCTAAAGCGCCGCCACTCTCATCAAAGAGGTTCACCGAGAGGTTGACCAGTTTGTGGGTATCGTTAAGCTGTGAATATTGACCACTTAACTCGACACGGTCAGTGATGTTTACTATGTATGTTACCTCTGAGCTGCCGCTGTAACTAGAGGCGGTGCAGGTAACCGTTGCGTACGCGCTTGATACACCCTCGCCGCTGCTACCCCACCAAACACGCAAACCATCACTATAACCGCTGCTTTCCAGTAGGCTGTAAGTCAAACTTAACTGTGCCTTATAGGAATGCGCCAAAATAACACTTCGCAGTTGAGTCAAATCTGAGTCAAAGACGCCGCTATCTCCGCCACCGCTAAAATTCGCGAGGGCACTAACAGCAGTGCTGCGTATACTTGTTTGGTAGCTATCGACGAGTACACCGTCGTCGATTTGGACCGTGGGGGTGTTCTTCTGATTTTCAATTACATACATCGCGGTTGTTAGCAGTATAACGGCAACGAGTAACGCGGTAACTACAATAACTTGGCCTCCGCAGTCATTTCTAAAGTTTCGAGCCATTAGTCCAGCACCGCCAGTTGAAGTTGAATCACATAAACCGCGTAGGTGCTGCTTGGGCTAGCACAAACATAGGTTATTGAAGAAACTTGGTTGCTAACTGCGCCGCCGTTACATATGGGGTAACTGTTAAGGCAGTCGCCGTCTGAATCGCAAATAGTTAAGTTATACCAGACTGTTAAGGGCAGAGCAGATTCAAGAAAGCTATCTAAGCTCGCCCAGTCGCGGTTGTCGATTAATCTGCCGAGTTGACCGTCGCTATCCAAGGATAAGAGGACATTTTCTGCTGTGGAATCCAAATTGATACTTGAACGCTGAACCTCAGTTGACTGCGAGGGAATAAGTGTCAAACAAGCTAAAACGAGCATGGACGCCAAGAACGCCTCTATTACGCGCACTTGCCCGCGCTTATCTCTCAACAGCCGCATCATCGGTAAATGTCTCCTAAACTGATTTCTACACGGTACAAGACACCTTCAACTGTAACAAGGTAGCTGTAAACGTTACGTTCGGAATTGGTGAATGTTGATCCCGCTTCAAATGGCACCTGCGGGTAGCCGGTCCATTCCTGTAAATACACGGCATTGTTATTTCCGCAGGCAACCAGCACTATTGGACTGTTATCAACGAATCGGGGTATTGCGCAGTCGGAAACCGTGATATCTGTGACATTAGTATAATGCGAGTATGTAAACGCATAAACGCTTTCGACAGTAATACCCACGGGTTCAGTAAAGCTTAAACGGTAATTCTGCGGGGACAGCGACAGTATGGTTGAGTCTGGCTCGGATTCCTGTGTGGCATCGTCAATGTTGTAAACTGCATAGCAAGTAATGCGGTCATCGATTTCTGAGCGGGCAAACACAATAACAAAAGCATCCTCAACTTTACTTGTTGGAACATGAACAGTCAATGTGTAACTGCCAGATGAGGGAATAACCGCTGAAACATTGTAAAGGTAACTATCGGCGACTAAATAACAGTTCAGCCGTGCACTAATAGGCCTCGAATTAATACTCGCAGTCAATGACAACTCAACATAGGAAACATCATCAATAATGTAAGCATTTAACTGCTTAACACTGAGATCCATAACCTGCTTAACCGATATTGCCAGAGACATGTTGTTTAGCTTAGCAGAATCCACTAAGTCAACATAGGAGAGCACATTGTTATTCTGTCTGTTTAGTCGGCTTACCTTGTCTATATCCAACTGATATGCATATTCTGAAGAATATCGTGCTAGTCCAAAATCAGCTGGAACATCAGTTCCTAACCCCCAATCATAGGGATTACCTGAATAAGTTATCATTCGATCAGCGATAGCTTTTAGGTAGTTATCCTTATTTGTGTCGTCTGTGCCAGCGATTCTTGCCTGCAGCGTCACACCTAAAAAGGCGGTAGCTATCAGCACAGCTGCTACGATGATTGTGCAGGCAAAGAATGTATCAAAGGCGGTTGACGGCACAGTTCTTGTCTCCTATCCGTAGTTTAGTTGGAAGTTGTTGATTGTGAATAATCCACCGAGCAACTGCTGCGATATCACCAATGACAGATAAGCGGTTAACGTCAGTAGCGCCGCGTTTTTGAAGCCCGCGCCAAAGTTGCCTTCATTGATTTTTCCAATAAAGAACCCTGATAGCCAGCATTGAATAATGATGCCTACTGAGAACATGTTAAGTTCATCGCTCATAGCGATTTTAGTGTTAGCCGCAACATCAGTACCCATCATGCCCGTCATCATAGTTGTAGTTAAAGCAACGATGGTAGTAGTGACTGCAATCAGTGCGCTCCACATGAAAGCCAAAGCGATATAGGGTTTTAGTAGCGCGCGACGGTTAACTTGCATTTCACGTTCTTTCTCACTATACTCCGATAAGATTTCAAGCGACTGGATGGAGTTGCCTCCAATCTCAAGTGTTTCAACCATCATGGCGAAGTTTACGACGCAGAACCAGCTGCGGATTTCCTTCTGCAGGTTATCAAAAGTTTTTCTTATCGGGATACCCCACTCGATTTGGCTTCGAATTAAATCTAAAAACTTTGTGAATGGCCCGTAGTCTCTACGTTTTGTCGCCTGCACTATACTTTTTTCTGGGGATAAGCCTGATTTCTGTGATTCAGTAATGTCTCTGATGAAACTGGGGATGGATTCCTCTGCGTTATAGTTGATTCTAGCTATTCGATGATACATTATTGCCACAGGCAGACTTGTCCCTACCAGCATGATAGTTGCAATCTCTGGTAACCCAACTGGAATGGCTTCCTGCAGTGCAGGAATCGCAAGAAATGCAGCTATCACTGCGAACGCGGGAATCACTAGGATGATCGCTTTCTTGTAGAGATCTTTTAGGTTGGGGAAAGAGCTTCTCTGCATATTATGCGCCATCATAATGAAGATAAATGACATTACAGGCAGGAAAACGAAGGCAATTAAGTAGGAAATATAAGGCGAAATAACAGCGGAGCCGCTTCCCAATACATCCATCACACTTGAGCTTGAAAGGATAACGAAGAGGATATAGACGCACAAGACAACGATAAGCATGACCGAGTAGGATTCAACCAGCGTCGCGATTTTGTCAATTGAGCGGTTAAGGTTAATGTATCTTAACTCAAAGATCGATTTAAGCTGGCTTCTCATGTAATCAGTGAGTTTTCCGCCGCTACGTACCGACGAAACAAATCCCCCCAGGAAATCCCGGAACAGCTTGGATTTCGTACTCTCCGCACGCTGAATCATAACAGTCAAGGGGTCTTTTCCCAGCACCTCTACTTGGCGTATGACTTCGTCGGCTTCCTTCTTGAACACTGGCAGGAAAGTCATATGACGCATTTTCTTCCAGCTGTCATAGGGTGAAATGCCGCTGGCAGCCATAAGCGTGAAAATCATAACCGCGAACGGCAGCTCCGCTTCGGTTTTTTCCCGCTCTTCGCTGGCGGCATTGTTAAGCATACCGACGATTTTACCGATAAAGCCGCCTTTTTTCGCTTGTTTACTCATTACTGAACCTCAGAGGCTACTTTGTTTAATTCATCAATGTTTAGTGAACTGTTAAGTGACTTGTGGACGCTGCGGAAGTCACGTAGGTTCTGCTCCACCATTTTCAGCAGTATGGTTTTGCGGCGCTCAAACTCTTGCAGAACGACGCTTACGGGTACATCTGAGGCTTTCGCAATTTTCTCAAATAGGAAACTCTTTTCAAGTGTGTTAGCAAACGAGTCAGTGGATAGGTTGTAAGTGAATATCTCTTTGGCTTGGCCCATATTGTCAAGTTCAGATATCTTTGTGAATTTACGCACCGATGTTTTCCGCTCAGCCGCACCGAAACCCATGCTGCTAACTTGCTTAACCACGATGATGCAGTTCATCAATGATAGAATGTTTGCGGGAATGTTCATGGGCGGCTGCGTTAGACGTTTAATAACTGTTTCAACGTCGTCAGCGTGCATAGTACATAAACCGCCGTGGCCTGTAGCGAGCGCCTGGAACAGCACGTATGCCTCTTCACCTCTGATCTCGCCCACGATAATCATGGTTGGGCGGTGTCGCACTGCTGATTTGATGAGGTCATAGAGTGTAACTTCTCCGTCGCCTTCACCTCCGAATCCGGTTCTGGCGATGGTTGAAACCCAGTTTTCCTGCGGTAAATTAATTTCTTGAACTTCCTCAACTGAGATCATTTTATAGTCTGGTCTGACTAGGCAGGCGATGGCGTTTAAGGCGGTGGTTTTTCCGGCGCCTGTGGGGCCGACAACCATGACGGACATCTTGTTTTCCATAAGCATCCAGAGGTATGCGGCGATGGATTCGTCGATGGTTCCGTTCATGATTAAGTCAACGATGGTCAGGGGGTCGTCTTTGAATTTTCTGATAGTGAAGCTTGAGCCTGCGGGGGTTGTTTCTTTTCCGAATGCTACGGCTAATCTGTGTTTGCCGGGTAATGTTAAGTCGACGATGGGGTGCGCGATGGATACGTGTTTGCCTTGGCGGTGGACGATTCGTGTGATGAAGTCGTCGAGTTCTTCCTCGTCTGTGAAGATGATGTTTGTTCTTGCGTTGCCGTATTTTCGGTGGTAAATGTAGACGGGTTTGTTTATGCCTAAGCAGCTTATGTCTTCGATGTATGGGTCGAAGATTAAACCGTCGATTTTGCTGTATCCGATAAGGTCCTTTTCGAGGTAGTACATGATTTTTCTTACGCCGACCTGGTTGGTTCCAGAAAGGATTGCTTTGTGTGCGTCGATGATTTCTGGTACTTGTCTTCGGAATGACTCGACGAGCGATTCGTCTAGGCATGGCGCTTTAAGTTCGAATTCAAGTATGCCTTTTAGTTGTTTGAAGGCTTCGCGTTCGGATCGTGACATGGGCAGTTCGTCGACTACGTAGAAGTAGCTTCCTTCTGAGTCATCTTGGAATATCCATGCATAGGAGAATGGTGGGTTAAGCGGGTAACTTTCGACTTCGCTGTAGCCTTCTGGTACCTGGAAGCCTTGTATTCCAAGGTAAGCTATCAGTTCCTCGTCTGAGGTTTGCGGTTTGAGTGGAGCTTCTTCCTGTTTTTTCTTACCGAATGGCATGTTTTCACTCTTGTGTTAATGTTAAGGTTGTAACTCGGTTTTGGTATTGGCACATCAGCAGGGGTCTTCCGCTGCCGCTTAGGTAGCTTCCTTGTGCGGTGGCTTTGGCTGGGACTTCGATGCGGCTGGTGCTGATGGTCATGTTTAAGTCGAATCCTGATTCTATCCATGCGCTGTCTTGGTCGCTTGCTAAGCGTATGTAGAAGCGCTGGTTTCCGATGGTTGAAGGTATCTCTATGTATTGAGTGGTTGTTTGGCCTTCCAGAGTGGTCTGCGAGATTAGGGTTAATGCTTGTGCGGCTACGTACTGCTGGATGTTTTCCAGTTGCTTCTGGTCGGCGTGGCTTCGCATAGCGATTGTTTCTACGCTGACTGCGCAGACAAGTATTGAGCCTATTATCAGCGAAGCGAAAAGCGAGTACATGTAGCCGGGGATGCTGCTGACCATTTTAGCGGATCCACCTCTCGATTGCTATGTTACAGACGACGATTTCTATGTTGATTACTGCACCGCTTGATGTGGTTGTTATTGGAACGATTACGTTACCTGTTTGCCCGTCTAGGGTGGAGGTTACGTTTAAGGCGGTTACTGCCTGTGTTACTTGGTAGGTTTGTGTTGATAGCTGGGTGTTTAGGCAGCGGGCTTGTAGTGGCAGTACCCCGAACAGTGCGAATGTATCGGAGCTGTTTAGGTTAACTATGTAGATGCGGATGTTGTTGACTGCGTAGCCATTATCCTCTCCTGCCATGATGTAGGTTATGCTTGGGCGGTACCGCAGTTGCAGTTCGACGTGTTGTTCCCCGTTGGCGATGGCTATCTGCGCCATGGTTGATCCGCTTTGGTTGGCGATTGTTCTTTGGTCGCCTTTCAGGTAGAGTCCTGTGTCGGCTGCGCCTGTGTAGGGTAACTCGTAGATTACTCTGCCGACAGATGCATTATAGATGACGGCGTCGATTTCGTTTGCTGCGTTGAGTGATAGTGTTAGGGTGTTGTTGGTTGGTTGTAGGTGGAGTCTGCCGCCTGAATCGCTTACTTCATAGGTTGCTGAGGATCCCGGCTGGTATAGTGTGCTTGTTACTGCTTGGTTGAGGTCTATAATGTTCTGTTTTGCTGTGGAAACCTTGAGCGTCATCGCTTGGGTGTTTATGCGTTCCACGGAGAAGTAGTATGTGACTGCTACGATTCCGAGTGTGGATACCAGCAGTATGAGGAAAGTCACTGGCAGAGCTAACGCTTTCTTAGAGCGCATTAGCCGGACTAGGTGTGGATGTGGCTTTCTCAAGATGGTGTACCCTCTATGGTGCTTCGCGTTTAGTAGTATGAGCGTCTTTATTGGGGATATAGACTTGTGCGTAAAACAATTGACAGATAATCTGTATTGACGATTAACAAGCGGTGTTATGTTTTTGGTTAAAATTTTTAAATTAGAAGAAGAAGGGTGCGCTGCCCTGCTACATCATCAATGAAAAGTTTTGGCAGAAACAGCCGTTTCTGGTTCAGCGTCGGGTTTGAGTTGATGGTTGGTTGTGGCGATAGTACAAGCAAGAGCAGACAAAACAGCCACTTTTTTGATACTGTAAAAGCACCTTTATTCGCTTTTAACCCAGTTGTAGCCTCTTATATTAAAATAAAATCAGGTTAAAAATCCTGAAAATATCGAAAACAATGGATAGTTTATTATAAAAGGGCGCTTTTGTGTGAAGACGGAGCGCGAAAAATAACGGTTTTAATAGTTGCCGCAATCGGCCAAAGCGGATCAGGCAAAACCACCACAATCGAGTACCTGATCAGCCGCTTCTCAGAGGAAGGCTACAGCGTCGGAGCCATAAAACACATCCATCACCAAGATTTCTCAATGGATCGCGAAGGCACCAATACATGGCGCTATGCCGCGGCGGGCAGCAAAGTAGTAGTCGCTATTTCCCCGCAGGAAATCGACATTATAAAAAAGACGCGACGAGAACTAAACGATTTGAACCGAATCTTGGGGTTGCTTGAAAAAGAGAACCTTGATATAGTGTTCATCGAGGGCTTCCATAACCTTATCGCAAAACGGTCAGATATTCTGAAGATAATCACAGCGAAGGATCTGGCGGAATTAGAGAGAACACTTCATGGAACATCTCCGCCTATAATAGCTGCTACAGGAGTAGTATCTGAGCAAACAACCGAAGAAGCATACAACGAAATCCCTCTCATTAAAGTGCCTAAAGACGGTGAAAAATTAGTTAGACTAATCAGGCACATACTAGAAGAATGCTGATGGGATAACTATGGTTACGCGGGCTGCGCTGGTTTTATCGGGCGGAAACGCGAAACGCTTCCAAATCGATGGGCAGCCATGGCAGGATAAAGCCCTTGCGCAAGTTGACGGCAAACCACTTCTCCTACACGTAATCGATAACATCAAGAACACAGTTGATAAGATCGTAGTCTGCATCAATGATCCACAGCGCATATCCATTTACAAGGATCTTCTGGAAGAATATGGACTCTACAGCGTAGATTTTGTGGTTGACCAAAAAAGCAGCCACTTTAGAGGGCCACTCTTAGCCATAACCTCGGGCTTAGCAGCCGTTGACTCCGATTACTGCTTAGTTATTCCAACGGATATGCCGTTTCTTAATCCGAAAGTCGCCAACTACCTATTTGAGGCTTGTGTGGATTATGATGTAGCGGTTCCGATGTGGCCAGACGGAACAGTAGAAACACTGCTAATGACGCTTGAACGTACAAGCTGCTTGGAGATTACGCAGACGCTGCTTGCATTTAATAAACCCAACGCAGACACAATAATAAGAGCCGCAGCCTCATTGCACCTTGTTTCGCCACTTAAAGAAATCAGTGCAATAGACCCGCAGCTCAGAAGCTTTGTTAACATCAATTCCCAAGAAGACCTCGCCGCCCTTAAAACACGCTCAAACAATGGTCCGGTTCGAGACGACGTCTGCTTTGACATGGGTAAAACGCAAGCTTACCGGCTCCAGCAGCTACGAGAAGCACAAAGATTGCTTGCTGATGGCAGATGCTATGAAGTGCAGAATATACTGGCTACCCTATCATTCAACTTCGAAGCAGGCAAGCAATATTTCTGGGCGGCGGTAAGCGAAGAGAAACTTGCTCAAACACAGCTTGGACGGGCAAAAAAAGTCATAGCAAAACAAACGTATCAGAGGGCAGCTGAGAATTATGCTAAAGAAGCTACAGTGTATGAAGTGAAAGGCTGCATGGCGCTTGCACAGCGGGCGCAGTCGGACAGAGCGTTTTGCTTAGCAAAAATCGATGCATAGAGCCAGTAGCGCGTGACTTCTCCGGCAGATCGCCTAGGAACAGATAGAATGACCCCTGAACGTTAGTTCCGTTGTCAACTTTGATTTTTGGTTTAACACTGTCGATTGTGAATGTAGGCAAGACTTCAAGTTTACTGACGATTACGATATTGTAGCCACGCTTTTGCCTGCGAAGTTGTCATGGGTTACTGTCGGGGCTTGAATTGGAACATCGAAAGCTTTAAGGAGTGTTAGGGTTATCCTGTTTATACACTTGCCTTTACGGTTAGTTTGTCTGGGACCTTTACGTAGTGGTCGGAGACTGGGTAGTTTTCGTATTCGATTGTCCAGTAATCTTTGAATTTGCGCTTCATGTCTTCGGTGATTTTGCATGGGTCCTTTGTTTGGCTATCAACCCATATGGTTCTGCCTGGAACCTGGTTGTTGACGACTTTGCCGTCTTTAACGACGACTACGCCGCCTTTGATTGTCCAAGCTGCGTTTGCAAATGCTTTGCGTGCTGTTCTGAATTTCTGTGCGATGTCGAGTGTTTCTGGGTTAATGTTAAAGATTGCAACGTCACCTTCTGCGCCTACACCGAGGTGGCCTTTGTTCGGTAAACCGAGTGCTTTAGCGGTTCCCGAACGTGTCATGATGGCGATTTCGTAGAGTGATAATTCGCGGTCAATTGATGGGAGTAGGCTCTTCTTTCTGGCGCTCTTGTGGCACTTTGCGAGTGTGGCTTCGCGTGCTTTCTTGCTGTACAGCCAAGCTAAGACGCGGGGGTAATCGTAAAATGGTCCACCGTTGGGGTGATCTGTGGTCATGAAAATTTTCCATGGATCCTTAATCAGCAAAGCAATTTCTAAACCGATTGACCATTGTAGCGCGCTAACCGGGCTGTTTTTCTTGTAGTGGAACGGTATGATACCGCCGCTACTCTCAGTCTCAACGTCGCTGTTAACCCACTTGTTATGACCTCCCAGCTCGTAAAGACTGAACTCGAATGGTCCATCAGCGGTCATGGTGGTGGTGTCGCGGAATGTGACTTGCCCCATGTCCAGTGTCATGTGTGAATGGCCGTTCATGTATTTAGCGATGTCTTCTGCGCCTGATTTGAATTTAGCCCAGCTTTCACCCTTGAAGCTACAGAATTGAACATGAGTGATGTGTGCCACTGGTTTATCGTCAGTTTGGAGATCCTCAAGCGCCTTCATGGTTTCAAGAGTTGTCATGTAGTTACCTGGCACACCGAGGTTGTTTGTGTGCAGGTGTATCGTGTGCGGCATGTTTAGTTTCTTGTTAACCTTTACCAAGCCCCGGACGATTTCGCGGGGTGTAATGTTGAAATTAGGCACTTGATCGTCGATGCTGTGTACGTTGCGTCCGAAGCCCCAACTTTCTAGGCCGCCGGGGTTAACAATCTTGAGGGCATACCCCTTCGAGGAGTGCATAAGCCACGCTACTAGGCGTGCGCATTCGTCGATGTCGCCTTTTGCGAGGTTTTCAAGAACAAACCACCAGTCACCCGTCAAAACGAATGTTGCCTTATCCATTAGGGGTATATCATTTAGTTCTTCGTGGCAGTGTTTAGCTTTAAGCGGCGCTATTGAGCCGTTGAAAACTGAAGTGTAACCCATTTCGGAGTAGCGGTAACCGGTAACGAAAGTTGAAGGTATAGAGTATCCTGTGCCTGCGCGTGTTATCGCAGTTTTAGCTACTGGGTCTTTATAGTGGTCTTCTGGGCGGATCATGCGGCCCATGTTGACTTCTGCGCCGGCTACGTGACTGTGTATATCAACTCCGCCAGCCATAACGGTTAAGCCTGACGCGTCGATAACCTGTGCGGTTTTCTCCTTGACTTTCTCAACGATTTTTCCGTCTTTGATGGCTATATCCATCTTTTCGCAGTTAATCTTGTTTGTTGGGTCAACTACAAAACCGTTTTTGATTAGTATCTCGGTCATTTAGACGGCCTCCTTCTTTTTTCGGACTGTTTTCTTAGGTTTAACAGCGGTTGGAATTGGGCAGTATGGTTCTACGTCTTCTTTAGGGGTGATTTCTAGTTCGGGCTTCTCAATCATGTCGCCGCGTTTTGCTTTAATCGCGCGGACTTCGGGGAGTATTTCGCCTAAGAGTTCCTCGTCTGTTAGGATTCCTGGTACTGGGAACCCTTTGAAGAGGGGCATACCCATGTTGTATGTTTCGTCGCCGGTTATGAAGTTTGCCCATGAACCCCAGGGGATGCAGACCATTCCGGGGTTTATGCTCCCTTGGTATTTTTTAGCTTCTACTATAACTGAACCGTTTTTTGTGCCGGGTTTTCGCATATCTTGTTTGTCTAAGAAGTAGACGGCACAACTATCATAGTATGCAACAGAGCCTTTTCCCAGTTCTTTTCCAACGCCCTGTTCAATAGGTATACCAGTAATTAGGGTTGCGCATAATTTTTGCTCTACCATTCTCTAGCGACCTTATCAATAGAAATTTATGGACATATATTTAAGAATAATCAACCGATTTGGGTCATATATTGGTAAATTCTCCAAGTTTGCGAATATTCAGAACCTTTTAATTTTTGAGAGAGGGATTGCTTAGTGAGCCGCATGACCGACGCTAACAAGACATGGCTATTATCGTTCGTTTCAGGACAGAACTTTTATCACAAGAAGATGAAAAACAGTGCAGTAACCGAATTATCATACACAACCCGACTAAAGCAATACTGCGATAATGTGGGCAAAAACCCAGACGAACTTATTGCCTACA
>CAYPGY010000058.1:0-13902 GCA_964410435.1 uncultured Candidatus Bathyarchaeia archaeon | reverse complement strand
ATTAGCTGTCGCCTTCAAGGCCTTTCTCAGATGCATGAGCATAAACAGTCGCGAACTTTTTAACAAGATCCTTCGGTGTATAGATAGACGAATGTAAATGGAAGAAGTTACCCATACGCTCGGTTTCCACGCCGATACCGATAACAATGACGTTTTTACGTACTAAGTTGTCGACTGACTCCTTAAGCGCCAAGGGCATGTTAGCGTAACCATAAGGCCAACCATCTGAGATAACGACAAGCACCCGTTGCTCTTCGAAGCGTTTAGCAAGCATCTTACCAGCAATCGCTATCGCATCAGGAATATAGGTTAAGCCATCGAATTTTAAACCGCCAATCCGCGCTCTTGTGCGTTTAGAATAAGATTCAGAGCTGTCTTTTAGGATGTAGAATCGGTCGCTGAAAGCAAAAAAAGTCCATGACGTTGGATCAGTCATCAGCTCTTTTGCGGCTTCAGCCACAGCGATCGCTAAACCTCGCCCAAACTCTCCTTTAACCTGCATACTACGACTAACATCCAGAATAAGCGACCAAGCAAAACTCGGCTGCAGATACTGATCCAAGTTGAACACATCCGTTGCAGGCTTATTCGCCGCCAGCGACTGAATAACCGCAGCTAAATCAAGCATACCCATCTCTTGACGTGGCTCCTCATCCAAGTAATTGTACACTGAACGCAGAATATCTAGCACACGGCGACTTGTACCCTGAACATGTGTTTTAGCCCTCAAATACTGAGTGTAATCTTCCTCTGGAATAGAAATCGATTTAAAACGTGTCAAACCAAGATAAGGCTGTATCTTTGAAAGTATCTTCTTATCGCGTTCTTTCTGGTAATAATCAGAGTTAAAAGCCTGCAGCGCCTCAGCTTCCTGCTCAGGGCGCCATAACTGCTCGATATGATCAACCGTAGGAACATCGCCGCCCATGGCCATCAGAGACTGCACAAATAACCCCTCAAAGTCCTCAACACTCATCGGTTCACCCTCTAACTCGCTGTAAACGCTACAGCGACCAATGCTCTCAGTGTGCTTAAATGAAGGAACCTCTAAAAAGGGACCGAACGGTTCAAGCGACTCCTTGATTAGTTTAACATTATCGTCAAACACTTGGTTCACGTTGATTTCATCACCAGCGATAGTACCCAGAAACTTTTCCTTCAGCGCCATCAAATCGCCATGAAGCTTAGTGACCACTTGCTCTTCTTCACTTCCAGGAGAATTCTTCATCGAGCCAATGTAGAATTGAGTTACCAGAGCCGTCATAAGCTTAGTTGAAGGCATGAAAATGTGGTTTGAAGGCTTAATCCTCTGGTAAGCTAACGCGTTAGCATAGGCAATATCGAACAAACGATCAGGGTACCATGCTTGAATGTAAGCGTTAAGGTACACGTCGTTTACCAGTGACTTCGCATAAGCCGTTAGTATTCCGTCGCTTGGGCTAGTGACGATTCTATCTTTAGAAAAAGGCGCCAAGGTATGTGTTGTCAAATGAATTACTGAAGCGCGGAAAATGCGGCCGACCTTTGATTTGCCAGAGTTATCCCCGCTAAACTTGAGACCCAGATAAGATATGGATTTATCCTTCTGGATACGTACCGTAGGCAATTTAATTGTAAAACCAAAATTGTCGCCGAGCAGAAGCGGCTGATCTATCGTTTCATCCTGTAAAATCTTAACTTTGGTATTATCCTTCTGCAGTGAAACAGCCCAAGCGTAATCGATAAAACCCAAAGCGTTTACTCCGCTTCTTAGCTTTTAACAAAAACCGCCTCGAGAATTCTACGGACATCTGCCTGTACTTCAACGTTATCGCTTGTTAAGCCGATAATTGTCTCCTCCGCTGCATCCATCGGAGTCATGCCGTCATGAACCAAAGTAGCCCAGTTGATTAAGTCGCCAAGTGATGGACCATAAGGCAAATCGCCAGCTTTATACTGACGACGCAACTCCGCGCCAGCCTGAATGATGCCATAGGCGACTTCCTGACTGACTTTTGTTCTCTTCTGAAGCATCTCAACTTCATCAGGTGAAATCTTTTCGCCAACAGAAAGAAAATCAAAGTTAATCCACACTGCCATACGACGACGCATAGCTGCGTTAAGTGGTTTTGTGCCGCTGAATTCGGCGGTAGCAGGGTTCATGGAGATAATCATGTAGCCATATTTGTGGCGCTCGATAACTTCGCTGTCTTTCTCGTTTAAAACAAGGTGTCCTCTTGTGTCCAGCACTGGGTTAAGTCGCGTAGCAACGTCCTGTTTCATCATGTTGGCTTCGTCGAGGTACATTATACCGCCTTTTCGCAGCCACTGAGTTAAAAGTCCATCGACCCAGTTTTCCTTGCCGAGCCCGATGAATCTGCCAATCAAGTCGAAGCTGCTCGTTGATAAACCGCAGTTAACCTCCCAGATCGGCAAACCAGTTAACTCCGCCACCAAGTAGACGATGTGGGTTTTACCTGTGCCTGATGGACCAATTAAGCTGCATTGCTTGAAATAATAGAGTGCACGCACAATGCGCTCAACATAGTTCAAGCCATGATCCAAATATTCGGGTGTACCCTTAGGAATCATGTCATCTAGATGGGCGAAACTGTAGTTTGGGTGCAAATCAAAACGTTGAATGTTATACTTATAGTAGAGCGGCGAAGTGGACATCGGACGTTCCTTATCGAGTTCTACAGTAACTTTAAACTTGTCTTGCCTCAGCGAAGTGACTTCTTGCATTCGACTCGCTGCTTCTTTCTCTTTTAGTCCCTGATGACCATACACCATACACTAAGTCGCCTACAACGCTACAGGGGCTACACCCAGCATTATAAGCATTATTTAGCACTACTCAATATACAGGTTATACATGAAAAAACCATAACTAAAAACCAATAAAATAACAAAAAACAGACAACAAACACATCAAATAAAAAACCGCAAACAACACCCCCAAAAAACACCCATACAAAGACAAAGATTTCATACACCGAAAACATGACACAATAATACACAAGCCTTTTATATATTATCGCAAGATTTACGATATCAAGAGGCAAACTGATATGGGAACAATAATGATAGTGGATGACGCTTCCTTCATGCGAGCGGTACTTAAGAAGATCGTACTTCAGGCTGGCCACGAGGTAATCGCTGAAGCCGGTAATGGCGACGATGCAATTACCCAGTTCCAAAATACCAACCCCGACTTGGTACTGATGGATATTATTATGCCGCCTGGTCCTAAAGCAAAGGATGGCATAGAAGCACTAAAGCAAATCGTTGCTGCCAATCCTGCTGCGAAGGTTGTTATGTGTAGTTCGATGGGTCAGCAGGCTTTAATTGCTGAAGCATTAAAATCCGGCGCTAAGGATTTCGTCATTAAACCATTCCAGCCACAAAAAGTCCTGGAAGTATTATCCAAGTACGCTTGAGGAATATCCCTTGATGTCTCTACCAGAAGGCAACCGAATAAAAGACGCTGGGCTAGTCATGCCAAAGCGCATAGGTGCCTGTCTGCAGGTAGAGCCAACAATAGTAGTTGATACTAACACACTATACACACATCCGCACCTGGAGGAGGTTCGAGTGGACATGGCAGGTTACAAAGTGGAAAGCAGACCTGTTGAGCTTGTTACGAGCGTCGGGTCATGCATAGGCATCTGTCTATATGACTCGATCCGTAAATGTGGGGGGTTAGCTCACATTATGCTCCCACATTCCAGCCTTGGATCACAAGAACCTCTTCCAGGAAAGTATGCCGACACTGCTGTTGCCGCCCTCGTAAAAGGTATACGTGAAATAACCAAGTCGGAAAATCGACTTACCGCAAAGATCGCTGGAGGCGCTAATATGTTCGCCAGTACATCAGCGAACGGCTTAGACATAGGCGCAAAGAACATTCGAGTTACAAAAGAGATTCTTGAGCAGCACCGGATTCGACTTATCGCTGAAGATGTCGGCGGTTCACATGGTCGAAGGATAACCTTCAACCTTGCCTCAGGTATCATGATCGTTCGATTACATAATGGAGAAATAAGAAAACTATGATAAATACACAAGAAAAAATAGAAGTCACATGCAACGCTGTAGAGGAGAATCCAGAGATAGATCTGGGCATTCTTCTTGAGCTTGGAAGCATAGGTGCTGGACATGCGGCTACTTCGCTGTCTGATATTCTGCAGGAGACAATATCTATCAGTGTACCAAGAATACACACCATTAAACCGCACTTGCTGCCTGGATTCTATGACTTACATGACAGACCAACGACGGCAATCTACTTGCATTTAACTGAAAAATACGGCATGGATATCCTGTTAACTTTCGAAGAAATGGAAGCCCGAAAGATAGCAGCTATGATGAATATGTGCGGTTCAATTGAAGAGCTTGATCCAGCAATGGAGACGTCAGCGCTTCAGGAACTGGGTAACATCTTAATCGGTTCATTCCTAACGTCAATTTCAGATTTCATAGGATTAACTTTGCTGCCATCAACTCCCGAGACAGTTACCGACGCATTTGACGCTATACTTGACAACTTCCTGATTAAGCAATCAATGGTTTCGGAGAACGCTTTGATCTTTGAGACTCGCTTCATGCGAAATGGCGAGGATGCAAAATGCATACTAATCATATTCCCAACTCAGGAGCTAAAGAACCTCTTAGTTGAGAAGTCAAAAAGTATGATGGGTATCTAAGAACATAGATATTGTGGGGGGATCGTGGTGCTAGAGCAGTCAAAATCGGCGGAACTTGCTAACTATCTGGAGAATAGTGCTTTCCAGAAGGTAAAACGGATGATAGCTGAATCTGCTGGGTTAGACTGCTCTGGCTACCGCGACGAATACCTTAAACGCCGCTTCGAAATCCGTCTAAGAGCAACCAACTCTGAAACCTACGCACGTTATATTATCTACTTAAAGAAGCATCCGGAAGAGTTCACTAATCTGCTAAATGACTTAACGATTAACTATACAACATTCTTCCGCGACACTGACGTTTACGAGTATTTGGAGCATAAGCTTCTACCTAAACTGTTAATGTCAAAGAATCCTGTTAAGATTTGGAGCGCGGGATGCGCAAGCGGTGAAGAGCCATATTCGCTTTCAATTTTAATCCACAAGATACTTGGCAAGCGTTTAGCCAATCATCCCGTTAACATAATTGCCTCAGATATAGATAGGGATGCACTTTCAAAGGCTCAACGTGGCGTTTACGGTCCACGACAAATCAGCACAATATCGCCAAAGATGTTAGACGAATACTTCACTCATGAAGGCGACAGTTGGACCGTTAAAGACTTCGTAAAATCCATTATACGCTTCGAACGATTCGACCTAAACCAAGCATCACTACATGTAAACTTTGATTTGATACTCTGCCGAAACGTAATGATCTACTTTAGCAAAGAAGGCCAACAACACATACACATGAACTTCTATCGTGCCCTACGCGACGGCGGATACATGATAACAGGAAAATCCGAAATCCTCTCAGGTGAACCGGCAGAAAAATTCCAAGCTCTGGACTACATAACCAGAGTCTACCAAAAGCCACCTAAACCAGCACTTGAAACACTTAAATTCAAAACCTAAAAAAAGGGTTTTTGTGCTCTTAAGTTACCACTTTTCAGTTGATTAAAAACCGTCTGTTTAATAAAATTTAACTTGTAGAGTCACCTCAACCAACCAGCAACCCAAATCCGACGCTGAACCAGAAACAGTTATTTCTGATAAAACTTTTGGAAGATGATGTAGCAGGGCAGCACCCTCTTCTTCTACTATTTAAAAAAATTTGATCCACTGATAAGTGAGGGGGAGACACTCTGAGATGGGTAGATCCTCATTTTTAACTCTTTTTATAAGGGGTAGGCAGGTTGCTTGATATCAAAAGAACCCAAAAAAACAAAAGCAGACTCTAAAACAAATGCCAATTAGCCAAAGATTCAAATGCAATCGAACAGTCCCAGACGCAGACAAATAGCAAATAAACTGCTAACCCGTGATTTGTCTGCATTCATTCAAAGTAAGTAAAGGGTATTAGCCAAAATCGCAGTTAACCAGCAAACCTACCTGTGATTTGTTATAGAAATACCTTAAAATGGTAAGTGAACCACTAAAACTCTACAGTGCAAACCAATGATCACAGTGCAAACTATTCGAAAAGCATCGTTTTTTGTCGCAGTAGCATCATTCGTCTTTACCTTACTCGCTGCGCTGGTAAAGTACTTGCAGCTTGATTTGACGACTATCGGGGCACCCGTAAGCTACTACATTTACACTGTACTCGTCGAAGTGTTACCGTATCTCTTCGTCGGTGTTGTAGCGCTGCTATTCTCGGTTCTTGTTCACGGTGAGGAACCAGTTCATATTGATCCTTCGTATTCATCAGAAACAGACACAGCTTAATAATAGATTATCTCTAATGAAGCGACTCTAAAGTCCAAACACGTAAATGCGCAAGATAACAACAGGTAAAACCACAACAACACCAAAAAGTACAGCTGTTAAAGTCATCACCCGCAGTGCCTTACCAATATCCTCATAGGAAATATGCCCATGGTCATCACCTAGACAATAACTACCCTGTTTTTCAAGCTGAATACTAAGCGCACCCGCCATAGCTGAAATGGTGAACCCAGCATTTGGGCTAGAAGTCTTATGTTTATCACGTTGCAGTACACTCCATGCTTCACGCCAGTTTTCACCAAGCAAAAAAGCGGAAACAACCATCACGTAAGCTGTAATTCTCGCAGGTAACCAATTCGTTAATGTATCAATCTTGGCGCTGAACCAGCCGATATTTCTATACTCCACAGTCTTATAGCCAACCATAGAATCCAGCGTGTTAATCACGCGGTAGGCAAAAGCGCCTGGAACACTGAATAAAGCAAAAAAGAGAAACGGCGCAGTGATCCCGTCGGTTGTGGATTCAGCTATTGACTCCACCGCTGCGGAGACGATTTGCCGCTCGTTTAAGCTATTCGGGTCTCTGCGAACAATATAGGGCAGCCACTTGCGTGCACTGTCCAAATCTCGATTTTTAAGCGCAGCGGCAATCGGCTTAGTATACTGCCCCATACCGCTTATGGCGAAAGTCGCTTTAAAGAGCACTGCGCCGATGATAATATAGGGGATTGAGCCAAAGTAAAATCGCAGACCAACAAGTAAAGCGCCAACTGGCACAGCGAAAATTAGCATAATCGCAATCGCCATCAAGACGCCGTTAGCTTTCTCAACACGTGGATTAGGCGACTTTGCCTTCTTCTTGAAAAAGATTATCAGTTTACCGATGGCTACTGTTGGGTGAATCCTGTCTGGGTACTCGCCTACGACGAGGTCGATTAGAACCGCTAAGGTGAATATAAAAACTGAATCGATGAACCAAGACAGGTCAAATGCGAACATCTTAACTAAACCGCTTTAAGCGCCTTCTTAAACGCATCTATCAACCGCACGTTTTCCTCATGGGTTTTAACTGCAACTCGAATATAGAACTCGTTGAGTCCCACAAAACTGCTGCAATCGCGGATAAGTATACCTTGCTTTAGCATCCGATGCTTCAGTGCGTTGGCTGTGAGGTTGGTATTCCGAATGTCAATGAAAAAGAAGTTTGCGTCTGGCTCAGAGAAGCTGAAATTGCTGAACTGGCTTAGTTCCCTCTGAATGTAAGCTTTTTCCTGTTTGATTAATGCTCGTGTAACTTCAAGGTGCTCTTCATCTTTTAACGCGGCAATTGCAGCTGGCTGAGCAAGACAGTTAACGTTCCATGGAATCTTACTGCAAAGCAGTACGTTAATGATTTCGGGGTTAGCTATTCCGTAGCCGCATCGCAAACCCGTTAAACCGAAAATCTTGGTGAACGACCTTAATATGAAGAGGTTTGGGTATCGATGGATTTTATGAATCATAGTTCGGCTTTTCTCATCATCGACAAACTCCAAGAAATCCTCGTCGAGGAAAACAAGCATATCTTGACTCAATGCGGCATCGAGAATTTCAGAGAGTGCCTTTTGAGGTATGAGTTTGCTAGTTGGGTTATTTGGGTTACACAGGAATAGCAGTTTACAACCGGGCATTTCCTGCCGGAAAGCTTGAGCTTCAATCTGGAAATCACCCGCTAACCTGACGAATTTTACGCATTCGCCGGTTTTGCGCACAGCACTCTCGTATTCGCCAAAAGTTGGCGCAGCCATAAGGGCTTTCTCGCCTCGACGCAGAAACGCTTCAGCGAAAAGATACATCAACTCTGTTGAGCCATTGCCCACCACAATGTTGTCTTTCGTGATTCCGCCGCCGAAGTGCTCAGCGAGAACCTGCCGGAGCACAGTAGAATTCGAATCTGGATAAGCCTCAATTTTGCCGAAAGCACCCGTGATCGCTTCAAGTGCCTTCTTTGAAGGCCCAAGTGGGTTTACGCTGGAACTAAAATCCAAAATTTCCTCGATTCTAAAACCGCTTTCTTCAGCGGCGCCATAAACCTCTGCGCCATGCACACATGGCTTAAGGTTTCTAACGTTATCTCTAACTAAACTGTTGATGGGCTTCATGTATGTCTGTTTCCTGTGCCGCTGAATTCTATGGTTTGTTGTTAACGTAAATTGTAATAAAGGTTTTCTCGATTGTTTTAGCCAAAATGTATCTTGTGCAAAAGACTTTTTGGAGCAGCCACAAGCTGGTTCTAGTAGCTTTGGGGAAGGATTTTTTTTTGTATGAGCAAAAAATTGTTGATGACGAGCACGCTAAAGAGATGATTAAGACTCGAAAACCGGAGAACCAGTAGATGCGGTGTTTCCCATTTTCTGTCAAATGTATGGTGTAACAATGGAGAATTGCCGCAGCCTCTACGATGAGATAGCAGCGAAGGGCGAAATCAAAGAAAAATGACTTAAGCGTCACTCTATATATCTGTGCACAAGTGTGCAGCAATGGAATTAGTATTCGTGGGTTTAGGGTTAAACGACGATAAAGGCATAACCGTCAAAGGATTAGAGGAAACCAGAACCGCAGACGCAGTATTTATGGAGACATACACAAGTCGTATGCCGGACTTCTCGATGCCCCGCTTTGAGCAGATGACGGGGAAAAACGTTAAGGTGATCAAGCGTCAAGACCTCGAAGAGGACAACGGCAAAGTTATTCTACAAGCGGCAAAAGAGGGCAAAGCAGTTTTTTTAATTCCGGGTGATCCATTCATAGCCACAACACATGTTACACTGAGAATCGACGCAGAAAAACAAGGAATAAAAACCCGTGTAGTCCACGGTATCTCAATCATGTCAGCGATAGTAAGCCTCTCTGGATTGCACAATTACAAGTTCGGAAAAACCGTCACAGTACCATTCCCAGACAACTTCTCAGAAACCCCCTACAACGTAATTGCACAGAACAAGAAACTCGGTCTGCATACTCTTTGCCTTCTAGATTTGAGAGCTGCTGAAAACCGCTATCTTACAATCAACGAAGGTTTGAAGCTTCTGCTTGAGGTAGAAGCAAAAAAGAACTTGGGCGTAATCACAGATGCTACGCCCGCTTTGGGACTTGCACGCGCAGGAGGAGACAATCCAGTGCTGAAAGCGGATTTTGTCAAGAACCTATTAAACTACGATTTCGGTGAGCCACCGTTTAGTCTGATTATTCCGGGCGACATGCACTTTATGGAAGCAGATGCCTTAATCGCCTTCGCAGGCGCACCGACAGAATTTAAGAGGTTAAGCCGATGAGCATAGAGGAACTCGCCGCCAAATACATTGGCTCAGCTGAGAAAGTGCTCGCATCCTTATCGCGAACGCAAACCCCGATAACCGTAAACGAGGCTACCGTGAGTGAGGTGTTGCGTTGGGCTCATGATTATTTGGCTGATGCAAAGTATTATAAGGATCAGGGTAAGCTTGGAACAAGTTTAACCTCGGTAGCTTATTGTGAAGGGCTACTTGACGGTTTACGCTTGATGGGTGCAGTGAACTTCGTATGGCCAACAAGACAACAACCAGAAAGCAAAGAGTAGTGCTTGCTTCAGGCGTCTTTGATCTGCTGCATCTTGGGCACGTCCGCTTCTTAGAAGACGCAAAAAAAGCGGGCGGCGACGGCGCTAAACTCGTAGTAATAATTGCCAGAGACAGTACAGCGGAGAAGCTCAAGGGCAGAAAACCCATTATGTCTGAGGATCAGCGTTGTGCTCTTGTTGAGTCGCTTAAAGTGGTTGACCAAGCAGTGTTAGGCTATGAAGGATTTGACATTGGCGAAGTAATCGAAAAAATCCATCCTGACATAATCGCACTCGGGTATGACCAAGCAGAGATGGAAGCCGAAGTAAAAGATTTTCTTGCCAAACGTCACTTATCTGTTTCTGTCGTGCGAGTGGGCAAGTATGGGGAGAATATTTTAGATAGCTCAACAAAGATTAAGCAGAAAATAATCGATAAACTCGCCAAGTAAACGGATGGCTTATGGTAAACTGCGAGAAGTATAAACCCACATATGTGCTGATTGCCCTGAACGTAGCCCTCTACATAGCTGGTGCATTAATCGGCGGCGACGCCATCTATACACCAGACAGCGTCTTTTTTGCTTGGGGGCAAGTTAACTATTTTGTAATTGACTTCGGCTGGTACTGGCAACTTGTAACATCCATTTTCATCCACGCGTCAATATTCCATCTGGTGGGAAACATGCTTTTTCTGCTCATCTTCGGTTTACGTGCAGAAGAAATGTTCTCGCTCCCAGAATACCTCGGCATATACCTGCTTGGCGGATTAGCTGGGAACCTTCTTTACCTCGCGACGGGTGTTAATGCGGCTCCAGCTGTTGGCGCTTCAGGCGCAATATTCGCGGTTTTCGCGGCTGCCTTAGTTTATGACAGGCGGTCAATTCGCCAATCCATTTTAGGCGCGGTGATATTTGCCTTTTTCTTGTTCTTCCTAAATATAGGTGAAAACACAAACTTGCTGGCGCACCTCGGCGGTATATTAGCCGGCTTAGTGCTCGGCTATATAATTGCTTCCAGACGTAAACCAACTGATTACAGTAAAGAATTCCGGTATCGAAACACGCCTTTTTAGAATTGGGTTAGGATTTCCACTTTTACCTTGTTTCCGTCTTTTAGGTTTAGTTGTTTTCGTAGACAGAGGGGGGCTATTATTTCAAGCACTGAGGCGTCGTAGTGGCTACGGGTTGCGGTTACGAGTGCACCTTTTACTTTACCGCCGATTATAGCGGGGTAGCATTTGACCAGCCCGAAGCTGCGGTCTTCGTTCTGGAAACCCATAACTTCCAAAGCGGGGTAGGCTTCGATGTCTTTACGTGTTTTTATGTCGTAGTCGGCGTTAAGCTTGACGTTGAGTGTGCCGGGGTAGGGTTCGAAGCCGAGTTTGTCGATGAGTTGCCTTTTGTAGTCTTGCTTGGAGATGTAGTATGCGCCTTCGCCTAATCCCGTGAATACTGTGCCTTCCAGTGTCACTGAGGGCGGAATGTTTGTTTCCATAATAACCTTGAGGTTGGAGTATAACTTACGGAGCTCCTGTATGCCTGGCTCTTTAATCTTGATTAAGCTGCCGTCCGGCGTCACTTTGCGCTGAATCCAGCTGCAGCGCTCCAACTCGATCAGGTAACGCGAGGCGGTCTGCTGAGAAAAACCCAGCTTCTTGGCCAAATACTCCGTTGAGATTTTAGCGGTGCGATTATAAGCGCCCATCTCGGCGAGTTTTAGGAGCATATAGAGATGCTGCCATTGCTGCTTTTCAGTCACAGAGGTCTCCTTTGGATATGTGAGTATCCTGCTGGGTATTTAAGCGGCTCGAAACCAAAAAGCAAACGCTACTATATTTAGTAACACTTGCCTCATCGTGTAAGTAGATCAAGAAATATTTTTTTTAATTAGTAGAAGAAGAGGGTGCTGCCCTGCTACATCATCTTCCAAAACTAGTTGCAGAAACAGTTGTTTTTGGTTCAGCTTCTGGTTTGGGTTGCTGGTTGGTTGTGGGCTTTCTACAACCAAGAGCAGACGAAACAGCAATTTTTTGATCTACTGTTAAAGGCGCATATAGAAGCGTATGTGGATAGCAGTTCAGGCGTCTTTTGTTCTGCCACTATCGCCCTACCTCCTATAAAAAGTGCTGAAATAGGCGGCTCTGTTTGTTTATCCGTTTGGTTTTGCTTTCTAATTGCTTGCTGGTGTTGTTGGTTATCTAGAGTTTTGCTGCAAGAACTGGGACTCTTCTGGCGGATAAATCATTCAGAGGCAAAGCTAATACAGGTTCAACCCTCAGAAGAAGCACTAAGACGCGGGTTCACAATTAGTTAAAGATGTTCAAAGAAGTGTTTAGATATTAAAAAGAAGAGTGGGGGAGGGATAGACTTTGTGGGGGTCTAACACTCTTATTTTTTAGGCAGCTGTTTAGACTGCTTGGACATTTGTCTCTTTATAGTACATCGCTTGGCTTGTGAATAGTGTGATAGCTGCAGTTAGGCCAATGTCGTTGATGGTAATCGAGTCTGGGCTTGTGATGTAAATGATCATGGTTTTACCGGATTGCAATGTAAGGTCGCTGCTTGCTGTTCCCATTTCATCGACGTCAACACCAACTATACTGTCGATGTCTGTACTACCGTCTAGGCCTGCGCTTATGAAAGTTAAGTCGTTGGATATTGAAAGGTCAGTTACGCAATAGCTAACGTTTTGTGATGCTCCATCCCAGTCAGCTTCTTGGCCACGGACAGTCATTTTATCAATAACGATATCGCGACCGCCGGTGTTAATAACCATAATAGCTGCTTGAGATTGACCAGTTGTTGCATCATACCAAATGTGTTGTTTTGTTAGTGCTAGTGATTCTTCTTGGACGCGTGTAGATGTGACGTTGATTGCAAAGTATGTGACGACACCGGCGAGTAGCACTGAAACGACAAGGATAATCAATGTTGTAACGACTGTACTTAGAGCCAAACGATTCTTTAGTAGTTTTCTCATTTTATTCACTGTGTAAAAATGTTAGGTGCGGGGGTGATATGTGGACTTGTGTGTAATAAAAAATACACTAAGATATTAAAAATTTAAAGATAATAATTAGACTTATTCTTTGGATTAAAATAAAATAAATTGTGGGAGAGGGGATAGACTTGTGGGGGGTCTAACACTCTCTAATATTATGCTACGTATGCTTGGACGTTTGTCTCTTTATAGTACATTGCTTGGCTTGTGAAGACTGTGATTGCAACTGTTAGGCCAATGTCGTTTATAGTAATGCTGTCTGGGGATGTGATGTAGAGGATCATGGTCTTGCCTGACTGTAGTGTAAGGTCGCTGCTTGTTGTACCTAATGCCGCGAGGGTAGTTGTAGTTAAGTTGCCATCCAGGTCTTTGCCTGCGGTTAATTCGGCTGCGGAAACATATGGTAAGTCAGCAGATATTGATTCTGTAGTTGTGGTGTAGTAGACTTTTTGGGTAGCGCCTGCCCAAGTGACTTCTTGTCCTCGGACTGATAGTTTGTCAATGACGATATCGCGGCCACCAGTGTTAATGATCATGATAGCTGCCAAAGAAGCTGAACCTTCACCGTCATACCATACGTGTTGTTTTGTTAGTGCTAGTGATTCTTCTTGGACGCGTGTAGATGTGACGTTGATTGCAAAGTATGTGACGACACCGGCGAGTAGCACTGAAACGACAAGGATAATCAATGTTGTAACGACTGTACTTAGAGCCAAACGATTCTTTAGTATATTTCTCATTTCAATTTCACTTGAAAAAGCAATACGCATTTTTGGAATATCACATTGTGTGCATACAAAAAATAACAAAGCGTCAAGATTCAGATTGAAAAATAGTAAAAAAGTGTCGAAAGGGGAAATTATTGACAATTTTATGATACTGCTTGGACGTTTGATTCGCGGTAGTACATTGCTTGTGCTGTGTAGA
>CAYPGY010000057.1:0-13940 GCA_964410435.1 uncultured Candidatus Bathyarchaeia archaeon | reverse complement strand
TGAACTCCTACCTTACGATACCCTTGCACATTGGCCGCCTATGACTTACAGAAATAATCTGCCGCCAACACCAGAAATGCTCACCAAATTCAGGGAACACCTCAACACTGAAAACAACACAAATGGACCGAAAGAACTCCAGCCGTGGATTCCATTCTGCGACGGAAGATGCGCATTCTGCTATTTCCCAGTAAACTGCGACAAACAAGTCTACGACACTTACCTTGCCGCAATGGAAAAAGTGCTCCAAAACTATGCCCAGAGCAAGTATGTGAAATCAAGCCTCTTCACCGAGGTGTATGTAGGTGGAGGCAGCCCATCGGTTCTCAATGAAACACAAATAAAAGACCTACTTGACTTCTGCCAAGCCAACTTTAACATAAGCAAAGACGCCGCGATAAAATTTACCGCCTGCACCAACAACCTGAACCCGAAAAAAATCAAGTTACTCGCCCAAGAAAAGGTTTCCCAGATAGACGTAGGGGTTCAAACCTTCAATGAAGAGATGAGAAAAACCCTGCTGCTAAGAGACAGCGGCAAAGACGCCATACTAAAAATTAAGGAAGCAAAAAACAACAGTATAGGCGTCAGCATAGATTTACTTTACAATCTACCGGGCCAAACTTTGGAGCAATGGGAATCCGACCTTAAACAAGCACTTGAACTGAATGTTGAAAGCGTCGATTGCTATCCTCTGGAATTATATGAGGATACACCGCTAAATAGGAAAATTAAATCCGGTCAGTTGCCTCCAGCGGGCGACTATAAAAAAGAGCTTGAATTCTACAAGTTTACTTACAAGTTGTTTAAAGAAAACGGGTACTTCCCTACATGCCATAACAGGTTCTCAAGAATAGAACAGGACCGAGAAGCCCCCGCCGTTGAAGTAATCGGCACAGGCGCAGGCTTTTTCATGGGCCATCTGGGACAATTCCACTATTCAGACATAGAAAAAGTAGAGGACTACATAGCTGCAGCCAAAAACCAGCCTTTCCCCATCGCACGATTCGCAACGCTGACGCCAGAAGATGAAATGCGCAAAACAATGATGATGATATACGTCCGTGTACCAGTAAAACGCGTGGATTTCAAAGCAAAATATGGCAAGTACCCCGAAGAGGCGTTCCCAAAGGCGCTTGAAGAACTACGATCTAAAGGTTTGATTGTGGAAGAAAACGGCGAAATCCGTTTATCAGAAAAAGGCGACCCATGGCGATTCAACATCGCTTGGGAATTCTTAAAGTAACTTAGTCACGCTTAGGGTTTGCCACGATCCACTTTACATTATCGAACCCATACTTTGCCAATAGTGGCGCTAAAAAGTTCGGCAGAACCTCATCAGATACCTCACCCAGTACGACTGTGTCGCCCTCTTGATAAACGAGGGAAATGCATGTCATGGTTTCTTGGTGTTCATGCTTTGATAGTATTTTCCAGTATTCTTCTACGCCTTCGCCCTTCTGGATTGTCCAAACGCATTTACCTTCGGGTGTTTCTTCGTCGAATGTGTTGAATGCACAAACTACTTGGGCTACTGTGTCAGGGGTTTGATTTGTTTTCACGCAGAACCAGATTCTCATGTTTTTTCGTCTCAAAAGTTGGTTGGCAGTTGGATTTATTTTGTTTGCGGTTAAGCCGAGATTGCTGGTGCGCCCAGCTTGGAGCGTTATGTTTATACACACCCCACTATATCGATATAGACATGTCGGTGTAGATATGCTAAAAGGGCTACTAAAAATGTCAATGCTAAAAATAATATCCGAAAACAAATCAACAGGCTACGAAATAATCAAAAAAGTCACCGAACTAACAGGAGAAAAACCAAGCACAGGCTCCATCTACCCACTCCTAAAAAGCATGCAAACCAAAGGCCTAATAATAGGAACCACCGAAAACGGGAAAACCACTTACGAAATCACCCCAAGCGGTCAAGCAACACTAAGCGCACACGGCGCCCTGAAAAAATACTATGAACACAAACTCAACGGATCAATATCTCTAATCAAGGACACATTCAACAATAACGATACACAAACAACTAGCCAAATGGCTCTTGCAAACCCTGTGATCCGAGAAATAGAGATTCTATTAGCACATGGAATATCACCGAAAAAAATTGTGCCAATCATCTCAAACACAGTAAAATCACTTCAAGAACTTTTAGAGGAATAAAAATGGAAGAAACAGTATTATCCGTGCAGGGACTCAGCCACAGCTACGGCGGACTACACGCAGTTGACAACATCAGCTTCGACATCAAAAAAGGACAAGTCTTCTCTTTTCTAGGTCCAAACGGAGCAGGCAAAACAACCACCATCAATCTGCTCATAACACTATTACCCATACAACAAGGCAAAGTAACTATTGCAGGCTACGATGTTCAAACACAAAAAGACCAAGTGCGCCGCTCAATAGGCGTCGTCTTCCAAGATCAAAGACTCGACCGCGACCTAACCGTCTGGGAGACATTAGATTTCCACGGAAAAATCTACTCAATACCCAAAGAAGTAAGAAAACAGCGGATATCAGAGCTTTTAGAACTTGTAGAATTAATTGACAAAAAAGATGAATACACAAAGAAACTTAGCGGAGGCATGAAACGCCGCTTGGAAATCGCGCGGGGATTACTGGTTCAGCCTACAGTTCTTTTCCTCGATGAGCCAACCATTGGCTTAGACACTCAAACGCGGCAGCGTATATGGTCGTACATAAAGAGAGTTAAGCAAAAAGGCGTGACAGTCCTGTTAACAACCCATTATATGGACGAAGCAGACCAGAACAGCGATGTAGTATGCATCATCGATAAAGGAAAAATCATCGCTAACGGAACCCCCGAACAACTGAAAAGATCCCTAAACCGAGACTGTATACAAGTCCAAACTGACGATAATTGTAGAGCATACGAGTTAATTCAAGCCATAGATGGAGTCAGCAAAATCACTGGCACAGCAGATGGGTTAACAGTCTACACAAAAGAAAACGCCAAATTAACCAACACACTCATCGACGTGCTCAGGCGGGAAAACATCGAGATCCAAAACATCAGCTTAGTTAAGCCGACGCTGGATAATGTCTTCATTTACTATACGGGACGCGACTTCACCGACGTAACTCAAGAAGGCAACGGCATAATACACGGACACTAGGAGGAAAATATAGTGCAGAAAGGATTTATCGCAATCTACTGGCGGGACATGATCAAGTTTTTCCGCTCAAAAGCCCTTCTGTTCGCGACGCTCATTCAACCCGTGCTGTGGCTGGTGCTCTACGGCGTCTCTATGTCAAGTAACATAAACCTGTTCTTCGCGGGAGGTCAAAACCCAGCAGGCACAACATCCGTTAGTTACATGACGTTCATGGCGGCAGGTGTTGTTGGCATGACGATTCTGTTCTCTTGCTTATACGCTGGACAAAACGTCCAATTCGATAAGCAATACGGCTTAATGAAAGAAATCGTTGTTTCGCCGATGCCCCGCTCTCATATACTAATAGGCGTGACCTTGGGGGGAATTACGAAAGCGCTTATACAGACAGCGATAGTCGTGCTGTTCGGCTACGTTCTGGGTATCCAGCTGTTCTGTTACCCGACCGCGACTGAAACGCTCTTCGCCGTCGCCGGGTTCTTGCTCTTCGCAGTCCTATTCGCGTTGGCCTTGATGTTTCTTTCAACGGCCATAGCAATGAAAGTCAGGGACCACAACGTAAGCCAAGCAATAATCACACTCTTAACGCTACCGCTGTTCTTCGCAAGCAACGCACTTTACCCAACAGACACACTGCCCATCGCGCTGAAAACAGCCTCATACCTTAACCCCTTGACACACTTCATCAACGGAGTTCGCTACTTTGGAATCAGCCCAGATTTCTACGCGTTCGGCAGCCACTATGCCACCTCAACATTTGATCTTATAACGTCGCTTGCTTTCCTTGTGGGTTTCTGCTTAATCATGTTCATTCTATCGATTCGCTCATTTGAAACCACAATAGAATTTTAACCCAACTTACCGCAACTTTACATTTTTTCTCTCAATTTTTGATATGAAAAGTGAAGCTGTAGTCTCATGAGCGGAAAACTTGAACTCTGTTCTGGGAACACGGGAATACATGACTGTGAGACTGATGAGCTACAGCTTCAAATGATGATACCTGTTTTTGCATATAGGGTTTATGAAGAGGAAAAATAGAAGAATCTTCTAAACCCAGCAGTCATACGATAAAAAGAAAAATAGCACAAGCCCAAAACGCCTAAGACCACGTGAATTCAACAACAGCAAACCAACGCCATTCAAGTTGAGCCCACCTCAACGAGCGCCTTGAGCATGAATTTTCCTTAATTCTGGTAAAATTTTATATTGCAAAGCGGCGGTTTTGATGCTGAAGGCTTAAAGATGAAAATCAAGCCAATAAACCAACCAAAAAACGTCTTTGCATTAGCCCTAATATTAACCATATCCCTAATTGTAGTCATCCAGCTACCACAGGTAAATGCACAAACATCAGGTACCATAAGCATCAACAATGGAGCAACATACACCAACTCCGCCGCAGTAACGCTGACGCTGTCAGCAACTAACGCAACGGAAATGTGCTTTTCAAATGATAACGCCACATGGTCAAATTGGGAAGCCTATGACACCTTAAAGAATTGGACAATCACAAACGTCGAAGGAACACAAACCATCTATGCACAATTCCGAGACAGCACCAACCAAACCGCTTACGCCAGCGCAGAAATCATACTAGACGTCACACCGCCAACTGTAGATCCATACTGGGAACTCTACTCCACAAATACGATATTCTTTGACGCACGCTACAGCACCGATAACTTTGGTATCCGAAACGCTACATGGGACCTAGGCGACGGAAACGTAACCAACAATTACTCTTACTTCACCCACACATATACATCGCCGGGTAATTACGCAGTAAACTTGACGTTAACCGATTATGCAAACAACAGCGCAAGCGTGGTCATAAACGTCATTGTGCCTGATTTAAGCACCATCGCTACGCCGACACCTGCACCAACGGTGACAGCGCAACCCACAATAACCCCGACAGAGCAACCGACTAATCAACCGACTGCCGCAGCACCCTTTGATTTAGATCCACTTACAATGGTCGTACTTATAGGAGCAATAGGCATTGTTGCAGTAGTAATCTTGGCAATAATACTAGTGTTACGGAAAAAACCTAAAGCTGAACCATCAAAACCCTCAGACCAGTCACCACCAACGCAAACCCCACCACAAGAGCCACAGCCATCGACACCATCTGGATCAGCAGAATCAAACTTTACAATCTAAACCACGAGAGGCGAGGCATAAAGGTGCCTGCCACCTAACATTTTTTATCAAATCCAAAATTAGCTTGTTTCTAGAATTGCATAAATTATATAAAACAAATAGAGCAATGTCATTTTGAGGATAAGAGCAAAAAAAATTCGCAGGCTAACGCAGGTTACAGATCAAAGGGCTGACTGACGCCGGCGACAAAAATCAGGTTAATCGCTAGCATCGAAACGGTGCATAAGCACAATGAAAATTGGTGGGAGAAAAAGATGACTGCTCTTATCCTCTCCCCCTTTTTTCCATGTCAAATATTTTCTAATTAGCAGAGTATGATCAAACTCCACTGCGCCTTCTATTCAATACGGTTTGCGGGCTGCTGTGTTTCTGATTTTGCAGTTGGTTACGTTGCAGGGTGATTATGGAGTCACCTCGAGCAGTAAGATTTGATTAAAACATTAGGACGCTAATTTCGAATTATAGGTTCCCTTAGGCATAACAGAAAAGTCAGTCGATAAAGAAGGAAAAGTATGGATTATAGTTCTGGTACTTCATCGAATTGATCCCTTGGAACCAGCTCATTATTCGTGCGCAAGTAATCCTTACCGTCAATAGTAACCAAGTGCACATCATCACCTTTACGCCACTTACCCATCGCAGTTTTGAACACCGTCGAGTACGTAACGCCTCGCCTCAGGTTAGCAATAACATCGTCTCTTTTTACGACTGTGGTTTCACAAACCATACTTCCGAAGTCCGAGTGAACTTCAAGAGCTTCAACAGTAGAGCTGCCAGTAACGGTTTTAACAGCGGAAATTAAGTAATCAGCCCACTTCTGCATACCATCACCAGAACCAAATTCTACTTTGAGGTATTATTTAACGCTTGTCGAAACGAAGAAATCAAATTAAAGAATCAAGCCCAGAATCATCAAACAACCAAGCAAATTGAACCGATTTGAGCAGGAAACGCAAAAAAGACATCAGTAACTTTAAAAACAATGCATCCGAAACCATGTTTCGGAAGGGAGAAAAAATTGAAGGGAAGACGAATTGCCTTAGCGGCAACGTTGATTCTAGGTATACTTCTACTATGCTATAGCTTGCACATCGGCGTTATGATCGGCCAAAACTGGTTCGGCGTAAACGCACATGACCAGTGGCACATGAATAACTACTTTGTCATAGAAGGACAATACGCCTACGCCATATTTGGCCTCGCAACCATGATAATCGGAGGCTTAGCGACAGGTATAGCAATGACAGCCTTCTTAGAATTTAAAAGAACCAGAAAAATCATCATAACACTGGCAGCCGCATTCATAATAGCTATAACCATGACGGGATTAGGATTCAACACACTTGACTTCATGCTCGGATGCTTCTACTGGACAAATCAAACATACCCGCCACCCGTCCAAGTTGCATTAATAGGCCCCGTAGATGTCTGGAACTTTTACTTCTTCTTCTGCGTAGTTCCACTTTGGGCAAGCGGATTTCTTATTGGCTCCGCCTCAGCGTACTTTAGCTTTACCTACAAACCGCTACACGCAGCAGAGGAATACATTGCCAAGAGAAAAACGGATTTGATATTCCAGCCAACCGCGGGGCAGAGAACATACTTTGCGGAATCTAAAGCTGTTTGGAGAAGCAACTGTTCAGTACAGCAAAAATTCGATAACATCAACTAAAACGCTCCTACATTTTTAACTAGGTTTTTAATGACTACAAAGTCATTAATACAAAGTCTAAACATAACAAAAATAGAACAAAACTAAAAATAAATTAATTGGAACCGACGGTCGCTTAGACCATGCGGTTAACTAACTCGTTGATTGCCGCGCCGCGGTAACCTGCTTCTCCGCCAGTTTTGAAGGCGTTCTTGGTTTGACCCTTGTAGCCTTTGCTTGGTGGATGTAGCTTAAACCGTGCTTCGATCTCTGGCAGATTCTTGTATGCAACTTTACAGCTAATGATTGCTTCTGCGAGTTCATCTATGGACTTGTAGCCTGCTTTTGCAAGGTACTCTGCGTCAAGTTTTTTAGCGCCTAATTGTCTTCCACGTTTCTGTAGCATTGCAATTATAGTTTCTTTTGTGGGTTCGCCCCAGGTTACATAGTTGTTTACGCGCTGTAGCATACCCTTGTATGCTGGTCTGCTGTCAATGATTATGGCGTGGTTAGTGTGGGTTAATCGGAGCAGCTCGAGTGTTTCGCGGGCTTCCTTCAGTGCACTGACTGTACCGCGGACTCGTACCACTACGAGGCATTTGCATTCTTCAGTTTTCTGTTGTGACATTTTACTTCACCCAATCAGTTGTTGTAATCAAGTTGTAAGTCTTCTTTAAGCCGTCAAAGATTGCGCATGCATAAGATGGGACGGTTCTTGTTGAGCCGTAGCTGCGCATCCAGAGGTCTTTAACACCTGCTAAGCCAAGGATGACTTTCGCGACTTCGCTTGAGACGAGGCCTAAACCTCTTGGACCAGGGATGATTACTGCCCGGACACCACCGCATTTGCCTTCAACTTGGAATGGTATGCTGTGTGGCTTACCGCAGCCGCATTCCCAGCTTCCACAGCCTCGTTTAACTGGGATAATGTTTAAGCGTGCGTTTACAGCTGCTTTCTCGATGGCGTTGCGGACTTGGCTTGCTTTACCTTGGCCGAGACCGATGTAGCCATCTCTGTTGCCTACTGCAACGATGGCTTTAAAGCGTGATTTTTCGCCTGCGTCAGTTTGCTTCTGGACTAGATTAACGTTTATGACTTCTTCTTGCAGGTCAGGAATCAAAGAGTCAACGATCTGTGATTCGCTGATTTTTATGCCGGACAGGAACACTTCTTCGATGGTAGTGATTTTGCCTTCTTGAACCAATTTGCCTAGGCGTGTTCTTGGAACCCAAGCGTCTAAGCTACTTTGGCGTCTTTCTGCATCTCTACTTCTATCTCTTTGACTCATTCTTTGTTTTCACCCTTCTTGGATGCCTTTTTGGCGGGAGCTTTTTCTTCTTTGGATTCTTTTTCTTTAGCGGGAGCTTTCTTTGCTTTTGCTTCTTTAGCTGCAGGAGCTTTTTCCTTTACTGCTTTTTCAGTCTTTGGAGCAGGCTCTTCTTTTGCAGGAGCCTTCTCTTTAGCTGGAGCCTTTTCGGCTTTTTCAGCTTTTGGAGCTTTCTCTGCTTTTACTGGAACTTCTTCTTTGGCTGGAGCGGCTTTAGCTTCTGCTACTTTAGCTTCTGCCTTTGGAGCAGGAACTGCTTTGGCTTCAGCTTTAGGAGCAGCTTTCTCTTTTGGAGGCGCTGCTTTTGGAGCTTTCTTAGCGGGCTTCTCATCAGCTGGTTCAGGAGCTACTACTGCGCCCTTGAATGAGCCAACGATTGCAGCTTTAACTGCAGTGTAGTGTTCAACAATCTTTTCTGGGGCGATACCTGCTGCAAGGAACTTTGAGAATTTAGCTTTGTACTCGTCAGAGTCTGAGCCTAATTCTTGAGCGTATGCTGCGATGTGGTTGCCTTTGTGGCGTCCAGCGACGATTTTGCCTTCGCCGTGTGGAACTTCAACGCCTGCGTCTATAACACCGTGTAGAACGGCGAAGACGCGTGCACCTTTTGTTGGAATTACCATGCCGATGTCAAGTATTGCTTCGTTGATGCCTGCTTGCTTAGCTTTTAATCCGCAGAGCAAACCGGTTAGGTAAGCTGCTGGGACGCTGCCTGTTGCTGCTTTCCAGCCGTATTTCTTGGCTAGTTCGCGGCTGCTGGCTGCTACGAGTGTCATATCGCCTATTGGTTTTGCAATTATGATTTGTGCTTGAACATTCTTTGTTGATGGACGCGCAACTAGTCGGGGTGTACCGGAAATTACCATTGCCTTGCGGGCTTGATAATCGGTTTTTCCCTGTCGTCTGCGTCTTACTGGTACACGGTAATTTGCCTTATTTGCCATCTTAACGTTTCCTCCACTGATCGTTTGCTTTTAAGTTGCGCTCCATGTCTGCTATGGATTGGAATCTGCCTGATCCAGCCATTCTATAGTATTGTGTATAGGTGGCTTCTGTGATTACTCTGCTAGCTTTTAGCTCGCGGAGTTTGCGTCTCAGAGAGCGAATTCTTATCATCCAAGCTTGTTTCTGGGTAACTTTCGCAAAGCCTGCGCCGGTGACACTACCTGGGCCACTGCGTCTGCCTAGGCGTTTTTTACCTCTGATTGTTTTTGCACGTGAGCGGCTTACGCCTTTCTCAGGCAATGAAACGATGACTTTCTCATGAATCAGTTTTCTAACTTCTTCACGGGTGATTGCACCGTCAACTTCGTCTATGCGTGTTGGGTCTATCCAAACGCGGTTCTGTCCAACTTTGAGGATTTGAGCAGCTAAGCGTCTTTGTCCACTTAGGTTGGTCATTGTTTCTTATTCTCCTTATTCTTTGGTTTAGTTTCTTTCTTCTTTGAAGCTTCTTTCTTTTTAACAGGCTTCTTTTCTTCTTTGACTTTTTTCTTCTCTTCTTTTGCTTTGGTTTCTTTGCCTTCTGCTGCCTCTTCTTCGGTTCCCTCTTCCTCTGTCTCTTCTTCCTCGGTCTCAGCTGAGACTGTGAGGTTTAAAATCTTGAGGTTCATTTCTGTTGCTTTTGCGATGATGTCTGCGCGTTTTCGTTTGCCAACACGATGTGCAATTCTAATTGCTTGTGTGTTAACGTCAACGTTGGATAGATCTGCTACGTTATAGACGATGACTTCTTTGTATCCTGATGGATGTAGGTATCGGGCAACTTTTGGTCCCTTGTAACCCGTACTGGGTCCTGCAGGCCAACCAAGAATCTTTCTGCGGATCTTGTTGTCTAAGCCGCGGGGTCTTCTCCAGCTAGTGCTGAAGCGGTCGAAACGCCAGCTTTCTGCTCGCAGGAACTTTGGTTTTTTGTTTCTGGCGCGTGCTCTAGCTTGAAGTGCCTTTCGTGATGGTGAAGCTTTCTTTTCTGTCATTATGCTATACCCTCATTTCGTTCATAGGTGTAGATACCGTCGAGGAAGACTCTTGGGTCTTTACCGCGGACTTTGGTTGATTGCTCAATGTTAGCTGCTGTTTGGCTTACATCCTCAAGGTTTGCACCGGTAAGGATGATGTCTTCAGGTTCAATTTTGACCTTTACGTCGCCTAAGATTTTGACTTTGCGTGGTCTGCGTTCGCCGGTAAAGTTTTCAATCGACACATACCCGCCTGCCGATTTGACTGTAACGGGGAAGTGTGAGAAGACTATCTTCATCTTGTAAGTGTAGCCTTTTGTTACGCCAACAATCATGTTGTTGATGTGTGCACAGAGGGTTCCTACCATAGCGGTTTCCTTTTTGCGTGGCCACTTGGCATAAATCCGAAGATTTTTGCCTTGGGCTTCTAATGCAACTGTTGCATACGAGAAGTCGCGGGTTAGGTTACCTTTTGCACCCTTTACGTTAACTGTTTTGCCGACTATACTTATAGTTACGTCGTCTGGAACTTGAATTGTTCTTGATACTTCTGGAAGCCGCATATACTTGCACTCCTAATACACGAAGGCTAAGAGCCTTCCTCCGATGTTCTTTCCTTCGGCATCTTTGTGAGCAATAACGCCTTGAGAAGTTGAAACGACCATTATACCGACATCTCTGGATGGTAGGAATTTCTTTTCCCAGTCCTCGTACTCTGTAGCTTTCACTGCAAAACGTGGCTTAACTGGACCACACTTGTTGATTCTGCCTAGGAGTTGGACTTTGAATTTTCCTTGACGTCCATCGTCGATGAATTCGAATTCGCCTATGTAACCGTTAAGTTGCATAATGCGAAGGACGCGTCCCAGTAGTTTAGAGGCGGGGCTAATGATGCATTCACGCTTGTTGCGTGTTTCGTTGTTGATTATGGTTACGAGACCGTTTGTTAATGTATCCATTTTTGTCTTAGCTCCTACTCATATTTCTTGAAGCCTAATTTTGGCGCGGCCTCTCTAAAACATGTCCTGCATAGATATAAATCGTAGCGTCTGATGACTGGACCGAATGAGCCACATCTTACACATGGACGTGAACCTTTGCCGTATTTTCGTACTTTCTTGACTTGTTGCTTTGCCATATATTCACTCTCAGTTAGACGATTTCGACTCCTAGTGTTTTCTTTATGAAGATGATTGACTCTTCAGGTGTTAAGACATGCTTTGGGCCGATTGATTTGCTTTGGCGTTTGCGGACTTTTATGCGTTGACCTGGCCTGTTAACTGTGACGCAAATGTCCATACCGAAGATGCCGATTTCAGGGTCATACTTGACGCCTGGGATATCAATATGTTCCTTTAAGCCGAAGCTAAAGTTTCCTCTTGCGTCAAATGAGCGTTTTGCGAGTTTGTTATCGACGACGGGGAAGATTTTCTTTAGGAAGTCGATTGCTTCCTGCTTGCGCAGGGTTACTACGACTGCGATTGGCTCGCCCTCGCGGATGCCGAAGTCACGGATTGTGGCTTTAGCTTTCTTTTTAACTGGTGTTCTGTCACCAGTGATTTCTCGGAGGACTTTATTGCCTTTTTCGAGTGGCTCGCCTGATTTACCTACGTTGAGGTTAACGACGACTTTCTCGATGCGTGGTGTGAGCATTGGATGCTCTTCCCAGGTTTTCATTATCGCTTCTTCGCTCATGCTACTGCCTCCAGAGTATTAACCATCGGTGTAGCTTCACCTAATGTGAATACGAAATCCAGGATTGTCTGGTATCTGGCACCTTTTGCGTCTTCGATAGTTACTAGTGCTTGGCGGCGTTTCTTTGCTTCAGTCTTTTCGATTTCCACAATTTTGCCTGTAATTCCGATGTTCTTTCCGCCAGTGATGATTGCCAAGTTTCCCTCTTTTGTTTTAAGGGTTGCATTGATGGTTTTTTCGGGGTAGGTTACTTTGAGTATGTCGAAAGTTTCGTATTGTACTTCAACGGGGTTCTTTGGATCAGCTACTTTGATAAGCATGACAGAGCCGTCGTGGAATGCAAGTTGGACACCGTTTTTTACGGTATTCTTAGATTCGATGCGGAGCAGTTTAAAGTTCGATTCGTCTTTGCTGATTGATGCAAGAACTAGTCCTTTGTGTGAGGGCATAACGCGGTAGTATTTGCCTGATTCGGGCATGGCGATTACATCCATTAATCCGACTGGTGACTCATCGCGTTTTCTGATTTTGCCGTCTACTAGGACTTTGCCCTGTGCGAGAATTAGTTTACCTTCCTTTCTGGTTTGTGCAACACCTAACATGTCACGTAATACGAGTGTTAGGGGTACGCATTTTTCCAGTGAGTGTGAACCCGACTGTGGCTTCACAACCCAAGGTAGCTCTTTTCTGTGAATTGGCCAGAATGCTGGTGCTGGCTTACGTTTTAGCCGTGCGGTCTTGCCTTTTTTTCCCAAATTTATTCCTCTCCGTCTTTTGTTGCTTTAGCTGAAGCCTTAGCGGCTTTCGCAGGCTTAGCTTTGGCTGCTTTCTTCTCGGATGCAGTTTTGCGTCCAAGGATTGTTTCCTTGCGGTATTTATCGTCAAGGTTTAGGTTGCGAATTTGAACCTTAGATGGGTGTATTGCTATGAAGATGTTGGTGCCGTCTACTTTTTCACGTGTTAAACCTTCCATGTAGATCCTGTAGGCTTTTAAGTCAACACGTGAAACTTTACCTTCAAAGCCCTTGTTGTCTCCGCGCATGATACGAACTGTGTCTCCCTTACGGACGGGCAGGGTTTTTGCGCCTTTTGATGCTGCTAGCTCACTTGAGAGTGGTGCCGCCATTAGTTTGTGGCGTACGTGAGCTGGAGCAGTGGTGAGGGCTTTTCTTTGTTTACCGGGATTTGTTGTTTGCATTCTTCTCTACACCTATACGATTATGCTTGAGGCGCTGGCGATTCTTGGCCATCTCTCAGCTGCTTCTCTTGCAACTGGGCCTCTGATTTCTGAGCCTTTCATTTCACCTTCAGGGGTGATGATTACTGCTGCATTATCTTCGAATTGTACCCATACGCCGTCGATTCTTCTGAAAGATTTTCTCTGGCGTACGATAATTGCTTGGAAGATTTTCTTTCTCATTTCGGGGGAGCCTTGGCGGACTGAAACGGTCACTTTGTCGCCTACTGTGGCTGATGGATACCTTCTTAGTCGGCCTTTGTAGCCCATGGCTTGAATCAAGCGTAGAACTCGTGCACCAGTGTTATCGGCGCATTTCATTTCTGAACCTGCTAATAAGCCTCGGCTGATTTTTTGGCCGTGAGATATCATGCCTTTAGCAGTTAAGCCTCTTCCCTTTGCTTTAGCTGCACACATATTATCTTTCCTCTCCTACTTTTTCAACTACGACAAAGGAGACTGTTTTGCTGAGTGGTCGGCACTCTGCGATTTTTACGCGGTCGCCTTCTTTTACGTCAATGCATGGTGGATTGTGTGATGGGACGTGGCCGTGTCTTCGTTCGTATCTGACGAATTTTGATGAGAATTGCATGAATTCTCGGTCAACGATAACGGTTTTATCCATCTTTGCTGTGTGAACGATGCCTTCCAGTACACGTCCTCTTACTGCGAGGGTGCCGTGGAATGGGCAGTTAGGGTCGTCACAGGTCTTTTTTGGTTGCTTGAAAGTCATCGACATATTACCATAACCTCTTTACGCTT
>CAYPGY010000056.1:0-14002 GCA_964410435.1 uncultured Candidatus Bathyarchaeia archaeon | reverse complement strand
GCCTCAGCCGTGAGCAGGCGGTTTCGTTGATCATCCGCGGCTTCATGGACGTCGGCATCTTGGGCTTGCCAGATCATCTAAATAAAGAAATTAAGGCGATCGTGGATTCGTCGGCGGCTGCAGATTAGCAGTCTCATTTTCTTTTATACTTTTTCTATTATGCGAATGTTTAATAATGTACAAGTAAGCTGGAAAAACAAGAGAAACAACAAGCAAAACCATTAACAGAAGCTCAAGCTCAGACGCACTGATTGGTACAGGCCAAATAAGTAGACTGGTACTCTTGATATCTTTGAAAAAACCCACCATTAAGTCATGGCGGACAGAATAACTCAGGTTAGCCATGAAACTAATTATAAATCCTAGCGAATATAACCAAGCGCCTACAAGGCCAGAGCTTGCCCTGATTTTCAGAAAAGCAAAACCTGCGAAGATCGCTAGTAAAGTCGAGGGAATGTACATATATCTTGCGATACTTGCCCAGCCACCTATCCAGAAGTCGCGTTGTATGCTTCCGCCAAGATTGGCAAACGACATGAATAACCAAAAAATGATAATAATCGAACTAAAGAGGAACGCTTCATCTTTGAAGTCTTTTTTAAAGTTGTTAAAGGATAAAAACGCTGCAAGTAAGATTGGGGATACAAAAAAGATACCTACTGGCGAGAAAAGTGACCCCACGATACCTTCTAGGTTTAGCCATGTGCCATCTGCTGTTGTGTAGAGAACATCAAAAGTCATGCTGTGGTGAATAAGCTGGCGGTGTGTCTCAAAAAGGTTGCCAGTTGTAGTAATATTCCATGCAAAAAACAAAATGGTGATGGGTAACAATCCTACAGTTAAGATTGCGAATTTTTTTCTTGAGAAACCTGTGTCGATTCTAAAGATGTAATAGAGGAAAAATGGGGCTGTTATAATGAATACATTAAAGGAGAATACGGTTAAGGCGTAGAAAAACGCAAACAAACCTAGGTAAACCTGACGCTTGTCTGCCTTAAAATTAAGTAGAAACATTATGGATAGGAACATAAGCATCGCAGTGACTGGTTGGGGATACAGTAGCTTAGCATAGGTGAAGGCCATGGTAGCGAAGGCAAATAGTAGAGCAGCTAAAGAAGCGGCGTTTCTGTTTTGAAAAAAGCTTAGACTGATTCTTTGGACAAGCAGAGCACTGATTAGGGTGAAAATCATCATCCCAGTCATTACTGAACGGATCACATAATTATCTCCGAAAAAGAGATGCCCCATCGTATAGAAGGGAACAAGTAAAGCCGCAGTAACAGGTTCCGCCACTTGGTAATATTTACCGGCGACTTCGACGCAGTCAGTTGAAAGGTCAGGCGGTACACCTTCTGTAATCCAGGTTCGTCCTTCGGAAAAAGCAGCTGTTTGATAGAAAACGGCGTAGCATTCGGATGTATGCAGATGCTCTGGGTTCCAAGAACCGCTGAAGATGAAACCTTTATCGTTTGGTTCAGGTTGGCTTGGATAATTGCAGACATCAAAAGAAGTTGCAAAGTAGACGACTAATATGATTAAGGCTACTATTACGGTATGTTTGTCTAACTGCCAAGATGGCCTTTTCATTTTTTAGCCACATACCGTTGTAGTTGGTTTACGGTTTTAAGCTTAAGTGATAAACCACCTAATTTGAGCTAAAACACTTCACTTAATGCATAGTGCACCATATCTTGCATTTGGTGACAACAAAACAAATAGGAAATAAGAATTACATGACAGTTAACTTCTTTGTTTCTTTAGGCTCCTTCTTTGGCAGCGTAATCTCAAGTACACCATTGTTCAGTTTAGCGTTAGATTGGTCGCTGCGTACCGGCTCTGGCAGGTGAATTCGGCGATAGTAAGCCTGCGAAGAGCGTTCATGACGGACATAGTTCTTGTTACGTTCATCCTCAACCTGTGAGCGTTTAGCGTTGATAATTATTTCGTCCTCTTCAAGCTCCACCTGCACATCTTCCTTCTTGAAACCCGGAAGATCCACTGTTAAACGGTAGCTTTTATCTTGGTCCTCAATATCTACTGAGGGCATCATTGCGCGGCTGAATGGCGAAAGCTGTCCACGGGCTCGCCTCGTCATGTCCCGGCCGATACGTGAAGATGTACCCCAAAAGTCTTCGAAGTCACGTTCGAAACGGTTCATCATACGATTGAAATCTTGCTGAAGATCCCATGTAAAGTACGGTGCGATTTCGCCGTGGCTGCCCTTTTTCACTTCTTCAGCGGATTTTTCTTTACCACCATAATAGTAGCTCATTTTCTTCTTTTCTTCTTCAGACAAAAAGTTCACCAGAAAGGCGAAAACAGAAAACGGGATATATATGTATGTGGGCTGCGGCGTGCTAGCCAATTATGCTATGGAAGGGTGTATCCGCCGTCGCTGACTATTGTCTGCCCCGTGATGAAACTGGCTTCGTCGCTTACAAGGAAAACTACTAAATTAGCGACGTCTTCAGGTTTGCCCATGCGCCCCAAAGGAATAGCCCGCACGATCTGTGCACTCATAGCTTCATCCACCCTGCCGCCGCTGACATCAATTGGCCCCGGCGCCACCGCATTGATGTTTACACCATAAGGCGCCATTTCAAGGGCTAAGGATTTTGTAAAACCTGCTATGGCTGCTTTAGTTGTGGAGTAATGTACAAGATGGGGAAAAACCGCGATTGGCCCCGAAATAGAGGATATGTTAACGATTTTTCCGTATTTTCGGTCAACCATGCCCTGAATAAAGGTTTTAGTGAAATAGAAAACCCCACATTGGTTGATTCGAACAACCGTGCACCAGTCCGCCGGCGTCATCTCAAGGAAGGGCTTCTGGGGGTAAATTCCAGCGTTATTTATGAGTATGTCTAGTTTCTTGAATTTCTCGATAACCTGTTTTTGCGTGTTCTGGACTTCTTCTAGGTTTGACACGTCGCATTTAACCGCCAGCGCCTCCACGTTGTAGGCTGTGATTTCTTTAGCGGTTTCAAAAACGGTGTCAGCAATATCAGTTACAACTACGTCTGCGCCTGACTTCGCCAGAGCTAAAGCTATTCCTTTTCCGATGCCGCGTCCAGCACCAGTTACAAGCGCAACTTTACCCTTCAAATCAAACATAAAACTACCCAAATACAGGTTAACAAAAAAAGTATAAGAGCTTTACCAACAAACGCTTAATGGGTTAGGGCTCCGACTATTTTGAAGCGTTCCATAACTTCGTCAGCGTGTGGCGCTATCTCCATCTGCTCAGTTAAGTCTTTGCCGGCTTAGTGTCCGAGGTGGTCGCCGTCACTCCACTGACTCGACTGGGTTACATCGTAAACTTTGCCTTTGTACCCCACGTACGCTGGGCGCCCATTCTTGCCATTGAACTTTGATAGTTCGCTCAGGGTGAATTTCTTCGCTTCGTCCAACCATAGCCACTTCCACTCATGCACCGTTTTCATGCTTAGAGTAGCGTTTGGAAGCTATAACCCAATGTGACTGTATAGATACAACTACAAAAAAAAAGAAAAGAAAAAGAATTATGGATGTTTTCTTTGAAAAGCTATAATTAATGCCCCTAGTAGTATTATAGCTATGAATAGGCCTGCGACTGCTGGAATAAAGTATGTGTCTGCGACTGAAGCTTGCGGTTTCTCTGTCGGGGTTGCCGTTGCTTCGGGTTCTTCAACCGCGATAAACGTCTCTGATGTTGAGCTATAGTAGCTGTTAGAGCCTGGGAAAGATGCGTATACTGTATATTTACCCGGAACCTCGGGTACCCATTGGTAACAGAATTTGCCGTTTGCATCGCTAATTGTATTGCCTATGTGGATGTAGTTGCCGTTAGGGTCAAGAGTGTCTAAGCTGACCATTACTCCGGTTGTGTTTGTGGGTTTCGAGAACTGCATGTACACGTACTTCATCCATTGGCTTTGGCTTTCATCACTAACTGCGGGAACTCCTTCGGGGAATCTTGCTTTTAATGCATATCTTTCTGTTCCAGGTGATATGTCAGTCACTGCACCTTCGATGAGTACGCTGTCTCCATTGGTTGAAATCTTCGGGGATGCTGATACTTGAGTGTAGCTTGGTCCTTTGCCGACTGCGTATATTCGTCCTTCATAGGTATCTTGGAATACTAGAATACTGTCGCCTATCACCGCTTTTCCTCCCCAGCAAGTCTGTCGATATCCGCCCTCCATTTTCCAGATTACTTCGCCAGAGGTTATGTTTAGGCATAGGAAGGGTGCACCTCTTGGAAGCGGTTGGTTCGGCGAGTGCTCAACGTGTCCTAAGTAGACTTTGCCGTCGGTGATAATGAGTTGCTGCATCCACCAATCATTACCTATGGTGAATTCTGTGGTGAGGTCTTCTGCTTTGTAGCTCCAGAGTTTTTCGCCTGTTTTTGCGTTATAACATATTATGTCTCCGCCTGCGCCTGACGTGACTAGTTTTCCATAGTTTATTGTGGTGATTCGGTCGTATAGGTTCAGGTAGCTATCTGGATCGGATGGCCCCCATAGGAATGTGCCGTCTGTTAAGTCAAAAGCGTAGTAGCTGCGTGTTTCTTTTGAAATCAGTGCTGCTACGTTGTCAGTTAGGCTTGCTGCTGCCCAGCTTATAGTTAGGTTGCCGTCAGCCCACTGTGCGGGTGCATTCCACGCCTTGTTGTATAGCAGATTTCCGATTGTTCCTTTGGATTCATCTAAGTTTATGGCCCATATTTGGACGGTAGTGCTGTTTATTGATGCACCAACAAGTCGGTCGCCTGGGTTGACTGTGCGTACGCTGCCAGGTAAACCCTTTGGTATAGATACGTTCCAGTCATAACCTTTTAGTTGTGCGTCAAAGCTTTTGCCTCTGACTTGGCTGCCCCATGCTACGCTTCCGCCTGTGAGGCCTTTAAATACCGTTGAAGTTGTGTTCCATTGTGCTAACCATCCTGCATTTGTGTTTATACTGTACCGTAGGATTTCTCCGTGTGGTCCATAATAGTTGCTGCCGCTGGGTACATTGGTCATGTTGTATTTCCAGTCGCCTGTTTTGGGGTCGAATGCATACCAGTTTGTTCCGGAGACTACCCATAGATAGGCAAAGTCGCCTTGGTAATTCATTGATTTGAACCGCAGGATTTGGCCGAAAGAGATTCTACCGTTTCCATACATGTTATCGTTTACGCCGAGTGTTCTTTCCCATAATGTTTCGCCTGTGTGTAAGTCTACTGCAACGGCTTTCTGTTGTGGTTGACCTGCGTCGTATTTGTTGTAGCAGAGAATACCGCTTATTGTTATAGCGCCCCATTTGCCTTCGTAGGCGTCGCCTATACCGTAACCGGTGGCGTCGACTCCGCCCGCTAAGCCGCTTAAAGTATCACCGATATCCTTTGTCCATAGCACGTGTGCGCTTTCGGGTGCATCGTCATTATCTGCCGCGTAGAGGTTATCAGTGGGTAAAATCGGTGTTGGCGTTAACCAGCTTCCTGATATTGTGTACCATTCTCTTAGCTGCGCGTTTATGGGGCGTGCCCAGTACTCGGTCGGTAAAGCTTCGCCCGGATAGTATTTGACTGCTTCTTCCTGTACTATTAATGCAAGTTTTTCACTGTAGCTTTCTTTGTAGTATGTGTTGCTGGTGGTGGTGTTGAACCATTGTGCTGGGAAGTGGGTTTGTAGGTAGTATGTTCCTACGGTATTGGGGGTGTATGTTATTCCAGTCATACCAGTAGAGTCAGTATTGTAGGGGCCTATAGTTTCAGTTGTGTTGTCTGGGCGAGTTACTATTAATGTTAACCCTGTAAAGCCCATAGCTGTTGTTACATAGTCAGTGATGCCAGTAGCGATAAGCACTGATTGCCCTACACCCACGGGGTTGGGCATGGCGCCAACAAGCGCAAATGTGGCTTTGGCGGATGTAGGTGCAGCATCGGTTGGCAGCGTGGCCATTGGAAAAGCTATTACGACCATGAGAACTACAACGAATAGAGTTTTCACTATTGCTTTCATAACTTTTCTTCTCCTATTTCTTTATCAAGCGAGTATAATGACAAGACGAGCCTCGCTTGATTGAAACTTTATTGAGGGTATTTGTATTTAAAATGCTAGGATAAGCACATTTTTTAACATTTTTTACAGTTTCAGAATAGACGGGTGGGCGATGAAGGATTATTTTTCTTAATAATGCGTCTCTTGAAACACTTTACACTTAAGTAAAACTAAAACCTAGTAAAATCATCGATAAGGCGTCAAAAAATGGGCGAAAGAGAAAGTACTGCACCTAAAATCCAAGTAACTAAGAACGGGCCCTACCTGATTTCAGGTAATATACCGCTCTATCGCATGATAATAAAATGCGACGGCAAATCAAACACTCCAGTTGAGTGGTTAATTGCTGAAAAATACAGGACACAGGAAAAATATGCACTCTGCCGCTGCGGTCACTCCAACAACAAACCATTCTGCGACGGCACCCACTTCAAAATCAACTTTAATGGCGCCGAAGACTACGATGACTTACCATTCGATCAGATGGCCAAAACCATTGATGGCCCAGCATTGACGCTTAAAGACGCGGAAATCCTGTGTGCTTCAGCACGTTTCTGCCACCGCGGCGGCGACATCTGGGATCAAATCCCCCACACTGACGACCCCGAGTTGAAGGAGAACTGTCTGCGTAATGCAGCGGACTGCCCCTCAGGTCGCCTTGTAGTGATTGATAAAGCTGTAGGGCAGGTTGTTGAGTCGAAGCTTGAGCAGGCTATAGGCGTAATCGAAGATCCCGCTGTTGGCGTCGGTGGGCCTCTTTGGGTTAGGGGTGGAATCCCAGTTTACTCTGCGGACGGTAAACTATACAGAACTCGCAATCGTATGACGCTTTGCCGCTGCGGCAAATCCATGATTAAACCGTTCTGTGACAGCAGTCACTACCCAGAGGAGTATAAGGAGGAGAGGTGAAACTATTAAGAAGGAATCTTTGGCGGATGAGGATGTAGAGGCAACTTTAAAGGTTAAACCGAAGGTGTACGCCATTTTCTACGCTTCTTGGTGTCCACACAGCCGACGGTTTCTACCGATATTTAGGGAATACGCGAAGGTTAACCCAGACGAATGTTTAGAGGTTATGGTTGACTCCAAAGAGGGGCTCTGCGAGAAATATGCTGTTGAATATTACCCAACCGTGCTCTTCATGGAAAAAGGAAAAGTGCAGAGGAGACTCGACGTTAAGCCGGGAGGAGACTTAACTAAAGAGCAACTGCAGGAATTTACCTCCTCATAACAGTCTCTGGAGCGTTAGCTTGCATGTTTGGCTCTTCTTTGTATTCCTGCGGTTTGGGTGCTTTACTGTAGATTATGGTGCTGATTTGGCTGGTTTCTTCGTTAAAACTGAAAAATGGACAACGGACCTTTTCGGCTGGTTTTCCGCAGTTTAGGCTACAGGTATGCAATATTTTTAGTGTTGCAGGGTGTGTTTCGCTTCCAGATTGGAACCAAACCTTATACTGTTCACGTTTCTCCTTTACAACCGCCATTATTTCAGACTGCAGGTTATGGGTCTGGTGCATGTACTCCTTTATGGTGCGGTCGTGGGGTACAAGTACTCTGAGTTTCAACGTGTTATTGTTACATTCCCAACATGCGTTTGACATTGCGTTTCCGAAACCTCTTCTGGTTTGGGTTTGCTATGCACCTAAATTAACTGTTTTTGTCAATGTAGCTTTGCAGTCTTGAAACGCTGGCTTGTCAAGACGACGCTAACTAGCCCAGTGAAAAAACCATAATAGCCCAATGCAGTAAACAAGCCTGCGAAGCCAACTTCGCAAAAGCATAAGCTTACTGTTTGGGCAACATATCCTGGTATTCCGGGTTGACGGCGCCGTGCTTATTGTAGATTATAGTGTTAATTTTAACCCACTCTTGTCCAACTTGATTCCAGTTTGGACCAGCCATTACGCTTTTGGTTACATATTCGCTTAGGGCTTTTTCGCGTCTGAGTACGCGACGTTTCCAATCCACTGTGATTAGGCCGGAACGCTTTAGGTACTGGATGTTTCGCGATATCTGGTTAGCGTTAACTGGGTAGGCAATTGCGCTGTTTAAGTCGCTAGTTAATGATTTAACGGTGAATTCGTCTTCGGCTCTGAGACTGATAGCCGCAATCATGTCCTGCATCAGTTTAGCGGTACGAGTTAAGTAGAAGGCGCGCTTCGGCACCAGTACTTGCTCGAGACGGTATGCGTTTCGCTTGTAGAAGTAATATTTTACCACTTCAGCGACCGCAATGTATGAACCCAGCAGAAGAGCCAAAGCAGCATAGAATAGCGGCGGCGGGGGAACTAGACTAAACAAGGCGCCCAGTGAAGTGTAAGGCACGGTTACGGCAAACGCGATGATAGCTATGCTGCTGATAACTAAGTATTTGCTGGGTTTGCTCTTCCAGAAGGGTGTCCGTCTGGTTCGGATAACGAAGACTACCAGTATCTGCGAGCATATTGACTCTATGAACCATGCTGTCTGGAACAAGTGCTGATCATTTAGGGATAACATTGAAAGAGGAATCAGCGGAAGGAAAACGAAGATCATCATGAAGAACGTCAGGTAATCAAACAGTGAACTTACCGGACCTAAAGAGACCATGAAGCGTTTAATGAAGCCTATATCCCATCGTTTTGGCCGCTCAACATATTCATCATCTACTTTATCGGTTGTGATGGTGGACTGTGAAATATCGTAGAGCAGGTTATTGAGTAAAATCTGTGCCGGGAGCATTGGAAGGAATCCCGGAGGAAGGAAAATGGATGCGCCGGCGACACTGAACATGTTTCCGAAGTTGGAGCTTACACCCAGCTGTATGTACTTCATAGTGTTACCGAAGGTTTTACGTCCCTCGAGCACACCTTTAGCTAGCACTGTTAAGTCGTTCTGGGAGAGGATGATGTCGGCGGATTCTTTAGCTACGTCCACTGCGTTGTCAACTGATATGCCGACGTCGCTTGTTTTAAGTGAAGGCGCATCATTAATGCCGTCTCCCATGTAGCCGACTATATGACCGTTCTTTTTGAGCAGCATTATTATTCGGTCTTTCTGGACAGGGTTGACGCGGCAGAAGAGGTTGTTTTCTTCAACAATCGCCGTCAACGCTTCATCGGTCATGTTTGCGATGTCGTTTCCAAGTGCTACGCCTTTGATTTCGAAGCCGAGTTGCTCGCAGACCTTGCGCGTAACTAGTTCGTTATCGCCCGTTACCACCTTAAGCTCTATACCTGCTTTAGTGAGAAGCTCAATTGATTGCTTAGCTGTCTCTTTAGGGGGATCAAGGAACGCTACGAAACCAAGAAAGACCATGTCGCTTTCGTCGTTAATCGAGTAAACTGCTTTCTCTTCTTTTAGGCGCTTATACGCAATGCCCAAAACCCTTAAGCCGTCTGCGCTGTAATCCTGATATTTCTGCTCGATTCGTCGGCGTGTTTCATCGTTTAAGTCAGCGACGATTCCTCGAAGCTCATAGTATGAGCAGACTTTAATGATTTCTTCAGGGGCGCCTTTAGCGATAAAGTAGCGTTGACCGCTATGATCGAGAACTACCGAGACGCGTCTGCGGATAAAGTCGAAAGGTACCTCGTCGACTTTAAGCCATCTAGATGCGTCGATTTCTTTGTGTTTCAGTATAGCTTCATCAAGTGGGCTTTTTAGACCAGTTTGGAAGTTGCTGTTTAGGAACGAGTGGAGAAAGACTTTTTCGTCTTCTTCGCCTTCCAAGTTGACGTTTAGGATGAGTTTGATTTTGTTCTCAGTTAGTGTTCCTGTTTTATCTGTACAGAGCACATTCATGCTGCCAAAGTTTTCGATGGCGGATAACCGTTTAACTATAACGCCTTGCTTAGACATGGCTATTGCACCGCGCGAGAGGTTAATAGTGATGATCATAGGCAGCAATTCAGGCGTTAACCCAACCGCTAGAGCCACCGCGAACAGTAAAGCTTCCAGTACACCGTTCTCGGTGGGGTTTCGAATAGAAATAATCATGAAAACAAAGATTACCAAAACGAAGGTAACCTGCATAATTAGGTAGCCGAAGCCTTTAATTCCGCGTTCAAACTCGGTTTCCGGTGGCTTCTCTATAAGTTTCTTTGCGATTTTACCATACTCTGTTGCGCTGCCAGTTTTGCCTACTAACGCTGTTCCGCTGCCGCTGACGATGGAGGTCCCCATGAAACAGTAGTTGTTCCAATCAACAAGTGCACCGCCTTTAATGTTCAACGCTGGAACGGCTGTTTTTTCCACTGGAAAAGACTCGCCTGTTAAAGAAGACTGATTTACGAATAAGTCTTTAGCATTAATTACTCGGGCGTCGGCGGGTATGATGTCTCCTGCTGAGAGATAGATTACGTCGCCGGGTACAATTTCGGGAAGCTTTATCTCCTGTCTTTGCCCGTCTCGTTGGACAGTTGCGGTTGAGGTGACTTTCTGCTTGAGTAGTTCCGCTGCTTTCTCAGCTTTGCTCTCTTGGTAGTAATCCAAGATGACGCTGATGAAGATTATCGATATGATGATTACTGTGTTGGCGAGTTCACCTAGGACGCCGGATATTATGCCAGCAATCAATAGGATGACTACGAGGGGGCTTTTGAAGTGAGCGAGAAACTCTTTGACCGCTGAATGCTTACGCTGCTTGGCTAACTCGTTTCTGCCGTAGGTTTCAAGCCTCTCAGCTGCCTGCTCGGAGCTTAATCCCTGAGGTGAAGTTTCAAGGCGACTGTAGAGTTCCTCGATTGGTAACGTGATGAGTTCTTCGCTTGTTAGTGGCGGCTTTATGGTTGCCGCTGTTGAAGCGTTAAAAAAGTTGCCCGCGTCAGTCTGTTTTGCCATAAAACCGCTCCTTAGATTTGAGAGAAGAACGTGTAACACTTAAAGGTGTTTCTGAACACACCGACCCGTTGCTACCTAAAAAACCAGTAGCTACATGAACAATTTAACGTTTACCTGCAGAATATCCGACAACAGGAACCCTCTAAAAAAGGAAAACAAAGAATCGTCTGTTAAATAACTGGGCGCTTGTAGAGTCGCCACAACCAACCTGCAATAAAAAACAACTCGTGAACCAGAAACAGCTGTTTAAGCAAAAAGTTTTAGAAGATGGTGTAGCAGGGCGGCATTCCCTTCTTCTTCTATTTTGAAAAATATTTTTAACCCGCTGGTAAGCGCCAGAGAGGTTACTCTGAGGGTAGGTAAGCCCCAAGTTTAGGCGCCCCCTATAATGGGATGTGGTCAACTGAGAGCAACAGAATCCACGTTGCGTTGCTGGGATTTCACTTGGTTTTCTTTGTTTTCTCGGCGGCCTTCTCCTTATGAGCCATCGCATCCATCACAAGAGCCAACGCCTCAATAAAGAGCTCAATGCGGTCACGGGTTCTGCCAAAGTCAGCCATAGACGTAATCGTTGTCACAGGCGTCTCCGCGCTTATCGCTACCTGCGTGGTTGAATCGTTAACTGCTGTCAAATCAACGTTTAAGGTGGACTCGTACGCCAAGAAGCCCTTCTTCGTCAAAACGCTTAGTTTATGGTTGGCTTCGTCGGCTTCTTTAGTTTTCCACTCCAACCGGGTGACCGCTTGGGGAATAGCAGCCCAAACCTTCTCGATAGAATAATCGACTTCTATCTTCGTTTTCTCTTCACGCAGATACGCCATAGTACTTCACTGACTTTAAACATAATTCTGCTCCCCGTTTTATTAAAGACCTAGCCTAAACTGCCTGCTCCAACAGCATAAAAAACCGAACTGAAAAAGTAAAGTTATGGGTAGCCGCGTTTACTTTAGGGATTCTTTTAATGCAGCAAAATAATTCAACACTTGCCGGATATCATTCTGAGACATACCCAGAATCGAGCGCACCGCATCCCGCTGCTTAAGCGTTGCAGATTGACCTGAAAGGGTAGCTAACGCGAAATCCAAGTTAGTAAAAAGCGTTTCCCAAGGTATCGTCACACGTTGCCCTCTTAGGTTGTATAGTGCAAGCACGTAAGCGCTGGAGCGGTTAAGACTGTTCTTAAATGACTGGATGCTTGTACCGATTGTTGCCGGGTCGTAGTCTTGGCCCGCGACGAACCCTGCTATAACACGGTAATTTTGATCTAGAATTTGTATCTCTGATAGGAGATCACGTTTAATCTGGGCTTCTGGGTCGCTTGACATGGTGCATCGCTTCTCTGTATGAGTAACGCAAGTACATAAGACTTCTTTAATGGATAACCTCTGGTTAACCTTAACCTATCAGCTTTTTTAGGTAGGGAACACGCTTAAGCGGCAAAATAACAGCCAAGCAAATCAGAAGTGTAAGCGCGGTCGATAAGGGAATAGCGATAAACGGATTAATACTGGTTATGCTTAGCGTGAAACCAAAGAAACCCTGCCGAAGCGATTCAAGAACGATTACGTGGAAGAAAAAAATAGGCAGAGTATTAGCGCTTAAAATTCTTAATACACCGTTGCCTCTGGAGAATTTTGCTTGCAGCTTCTGCGGGGATACCTGCAGCAGTAGCAGAAACAGCGACGCTGAAGCAACGATCATATTTACGCTAAAGCCATCGTAAAAAAAATGACTGAACCTTTCGCCTAACGTGGCAACAATCAGATAGGAGCCCGCTATCGTCCACAGTAACCCGCCGAATAAGCCAGCATAGAGCAGTCGCCGCTTAACGTACACCTGTGTTAAGTAGGCGCCTAAAACGTAGTATCCCAGCCAACCCGTGAAAACGAAAACGTTAGCGTTCAAATAGTAAGAACCAAAAAGCGTCAACAGCGGCATCACAGCTGTTCCAACAAACCACACCACAAGCGTGTACTTCAAAACGTGTCGGCTTGCATATTTTAAGGCAACACGCAGTATGGGCGTAAGCAGGTACAACCCGACCAGCAGATACAGGAACCAGAACTGGTAATAAGGCCCCGTTAAAACCCCCTGCACTACATACTGTAACGTTAACGCTTTGCCATCAACAAGAGCAGCCCAAGCAAAGTAAATAATACTCCAGAAAATAACAGGTAACCCAAGGCGAGTCCATCTCTTCCTGTAAAACTGTCGCAGTGGTTCATCTGTTTTGCTTGGCTGAAGCAGAAGTGCGCCTGCAAGCATAACAAACAGAGGGATACAGACTCGCGCGATGGAGTCATAAATGTTGGATGCCCACCAAATCTCCACACCCTGCGGGGACATCAAATCAACGCTGTAGGATTCTGTGGATGCATGAAGTAATAGAACTAATACAATGGCTACAGCTCGGATTAAATCGACGGGAAGCACCCTGTCCCATTTTTCTGGGTACAAGCATAGTCCCCTTAATCTGCTTTCTATTCATTAACTATTTAACATTTTTTGAATACCTTACAAACACAGATTACGGATCACTATAACTTTAACTTAAAATTAGGTGTATGGATCATCTGTTGGGTCATAATACTGCTGTACCGCCCCATACAGTGTATCAGCTAAAATCGTCGCGCCGTTTTCGTTTGGGTGTATACCGTCAGAAAAGTATTCTGAATTACTCATTGCATGGTACATGTCCACTGTTGGAAGATCCAAATTATCAGCAACATGATTTATTGCTGGAATAATATTGTTTACCAAATAAGTATTGTTGTAGCCAGAGTATGTTGAGTAAATCGGTGGAGAGTTAACTGCAACTATTTCTGGTCTACTTTGCAGACTCTGGAAAGCTAGCACAATCCGCATGTAATCATCAGTGATATCAGTGTCGTAGCAGGTAGCTCGATTTGCATCGTTGGTTCCAAGCATAAGTATTACGAAGTCCGGTTGGAAATCAAGAGCCTTCTGGAAGGCAGTCTGATTGATGTACGAAATGTTCGAGTTAACTGACGCGGTTGATCCGGAAACTCCAAAGTTTTCGACTTTGTAGTTTAAGCCAAGCAGGAGTTGGAGCTTGAATGGGTATCCGCTGAACTCGGTTATGCTGTCCCCTACGCATGCCACTCTGACTATTTTTTGATCAATGAAGGTTTGTGCAA
>CAYPGY010000055.1:4901-14190 GCA_964410435.1 uncultured Candidatus Bathyarchaeia archaeon | reverse complement strand
ACAGGTGTAGTCTACCTAACATTATGGGATGACAACATCGAGAAGGTAAACGCCGGAGACACCGTACGTATCGAGAACGGATATGTCACCCTATTTAAAGGAAACATACGCCTAAACATCGGCAAATACGGAAAACTCGAACCAGCACAAGCCCCGCTCGCAGCAGAAGTTAACACAGAAAACAACGTGTCAAGCAAGACATACGAGCAAGAACGCAGACCATTCAGAGGCGGCAGAGGCGGCGGACGCGGATTCGGCGGAGGCGGCTATGGCGGTAGAGACCGTCGTGGCGGAGGCGGCTTCGGCGGAGACCGACGTGGCGGCGATCGTCGCGGTGGCGGCGGTTACAGGCCAAGATACTAATCTAAAAGCTTGTTAGAAAACAAAAAAAGTTTTTCTTTTTTATTTTATTTACTTTAAATTTTTCATACTTGATTTTTTCTAGCCATCGCTAATCCCTTGCACGCGCCCTATTCTTTGGAAAACACTTAAAACATAAAGCCGCCACTAGCCTCAAAGCAGGAGAAAATGCTTTGGATTCAACAGAAAAAACCAAACCAACAGTAGACGAGTTACTAACAAAAGCAAAAAAACCAGCCCAGCTATCGCCACCCATGCACAAATACTACGAGGGAAAAATGCAGGTAATCCCCAAATGCGCAATCAGAAGCGTAGACGACTTCGCCATATGGTACACGCCAGGCGTAGCTGCGCCATGTAGAGAAATCCAAGCAAACCCCGAAAAATCCTTTGAGTTAACAAACCGCTGGAACAACGTCGCTGTCGTAAGCGACGGAACCCGTGTTTTAGGCTTAGGAGATATTGGCCCTGAAGCAGCGATGCCTGTTATGGAGGGAAAATCGCTCCTCTTCAAATATCTTGGCGGCGTTGACGCCACAGCAATATGCCTCAAAACAAAGGACCCCGACGAGATAGTTAGGGCATGTGAACTTATTGAGCCCTCATTCGGCGGCATTAACTTGGAAGACATTGCTTCACCAAAGTGCTTTGACGTTTTAGAGAAGGCAGCCGATAAACTTCAGATTCCAGTCTGGCATGACGATCAGCAGGGAACTGCATCAGTGATCTTAGCGGGGCTAATTAACTCGTTTAAAATCGTGGGCAAGAAGCCTCAAGACAGCCAAATAGCGCTGGTAGGCGCAGGCGCCGCTAACACCCGAACCGCTTATGTGCTTATGCGTTGGGGCGTTAAACCCGCCAACATTATAATGGCTGACATATACGGCATAGTTTACAGTGGCAGAAAAGACATAACCGACGACAACCGCTGGCTAAAGTACCTCTCAGAAGTCACCAACGGCGAAGGCAGACGCGGCGACGTAGCAGAAGCATTAAAAGGCGTCGACGCAGTGGTAGCTGCATCAAAGCCTGGTCCAGACACCATAAAGAAGGAGTGGATAAAAACCATGGCTGACGACGCCATAGTTTTCGCTTGCGCAAACCCTATCCCCGAGATTTGGCCATGGGACGCTGAAGAAGCAGGCGCACGCATCGTGGCAACGGGCAGAAGCGACTTCCCCAACCAAGTGAACAACAGCTTAGGATTCCCCGCAATCTTCCGAGGCGTACTCGACGTTAAAGCTAAAACCATCACTGACGACATGTGTATCGCTGCAGCCTCAGAACTTGCAAAGTACGCCGAAGAACGCGGCATCAATGAGCATGATATTCTGCCAAGGATGGACGAGTGGGAAGTTTTCCCCCGAGAAGCAGTAGCCTGCGCATTAAAATCAATCGAGCAGGGAGTAGCACGCATCAAACCGAGCAGGGCTGAACTCTATGAACGTGCATCCGCAATTATTCGCAATGCTAGAGAATCAACAGAAATGTTGATGAAAAACGGGTTAATTAAGCAGCCGCCAAATGAGCAGGAACTGCTAAAATAAACCCTCAATTTTTCTTTATATTAAGCTAAAGCTTTTATTTCAACAATGTTTCGCTTTTCAAGTCTATGAAGCGCATCGAGGCATTCGTCTCTTTTTTCGCCCGTAATGTTTAGATTTGTCATAAGATCTTTCACCGACGCTTCAGGTTTAGCAAATTTCTGGTGACGCCTATAGAGGTGATTAACTATCGATTTCTCCAGTTTACCACAGCGCCACGTACTATTACGAACCAAAACAACTATGGTTCCAACAAGCGTTTGCTCATTGGTTCTTCTACTGCGTACTTCTCCCATCTACATCCACTTACCCATTTTTAGCCTACAAAACCGATTTAAACATTTATTCCATACTCGAATAGCAAACAGGCTGTTTTTTGGGTTTATAACGACTTTTTAAGGTAAAAACCGTGTTTTTTACCATAATACCGCTCTAGTTTGCTGATGGTCTGGTAGCCGAGTTTATGGTAGAGTTTTATTGCGGCGTGGTTGTCTTCTCGGACTTCCAGGCGGCATTCTCGGATTCCCCGCTGCTTTAAGTAGTATTCGGTTTCAGCTACTAGTTTTGTGGCGACGCCTTTGCGGCGGTATTTTGGGGCAATGTTCAGCGTTATGATATGGCCGTGTTCTTGGTTTTCGAACTCTATCTGCGCTATGATGAAGCCTGCGATGTCTGTGCCTGATTTAGCGTCGAGGGCTATGGTGTTGAAGTCTGTTAGCAGATAGGCGATTTGCTGTTTAGCAAACGCTTCTTCGTTGAAGCATTCAAGCTCGATGCGGTAGAATGTATCGAGGTACTTGATGCTGGCTGCTTCGATTTGAAATTCCATAATCTAGACTTACTACTCTATAGGTTGGTTTTGTTTTTAGTTTTTTCCATCCCCGGCCGATTTTGTTGCAGCGGGCTTTAATTCTAGGTATTGTTGGGCGGCGAAACCTGCGAAGAAGCGGAACCATAGGGTGATGATTCTGGTGAGTATGGTTGCTGTTGCGGCTAACGCTCCGTTTACGCCCATGGCGATGTAGAGTGTAGTCATTGTTGCCTCGGGGATTCCGACTTCGAAGGGTATGCCTGCTGGGATGGATTTTACGGCTAGGACTATGGCTGCTGTAACGAAAACTATGCCCCATGGAACGGGTTGTCCCAACGATTGGAACACGAGGTAGGGTATCGCTAAGCTGAAGAGCCATGTTACGGCGAGGTAAATGAATGATTCCGCGACTGGTTTTAGGTTATGGCGGTACTCTATCATGGAGTCGTGGAAGTGGTCGGCGAATTCGACAGCTGTATTTTTGTATTTGTCTAGGTTCCATTTTCCTCGTGTGATTTTGTTTGCTGCGTTTGTTCCCCAGTTTATTGCTTTTAGCATCCATGTTTTCTTGAATGCAAGCACTGTTAATGCAGCGGTTATGAGGGTTATTCCTGCAGCTACGAAGATGATGGTGTTGAAGACGATTGTGTGGACTTCGCCGTCTACTGTTAAGAGTGCGATGCCGGTGATAAGTATGACTACGTTCATGGTCATGCCGAGTAGGCGATGCATGAACAGTGATGCCATAGCTTTACCGAACGAGCTGCATTTATCGCGTACAACAAGGTATGCTCTTGTTACTTCGCCGCTTATTGATTCGGCGGGGATAACGGTGTCTACATAAATTCCGTACCAGACGTAGAGGAATGCCCTTCTCAGTGAGAGTTTAATGTTTATGTGGCTTGTTAATGCATGCCAGGATGCTGTGAAGAAAAAGATTTCTACAAAACCGCATAGCACCGCTAAAGAGAAGATGAGCGGGTTGGCTGTTTTTGCGGTTTCGATTATGCCGATTACGTCTACTTTAAAGAGGTAGATGTAGAGGAGAAAGCCCGCGATGCCGAGCAGTGGAAACAGTACTGTCTTGTATGTGAAGTTGATTTTCGGCGGCTGCACTCAGCTTTTGCACCTAAGATTAGGGTGAAGCAACGAAACAGGCGATTATATACTTTATCCAAATCTGAATAGGCGATTAACAAGCGATTAAGGTGTACTTGCTTGATTATTGGCGTTTTTTGGTTTTTCGCCGAGTTGAGGTTTGCTAACCTATGCTTTTTCTTTTTACCTCTCGTTTAACATCAGCTCAAGTTTTGTTTTTAAATTAGAAGAAGAAGGGAATGCTGCCCTGCTACACCATCTTCTAAAAGTTTTGGCAGAATCAACTGTTTTTGTTTGGGCGTTTGGTTTGGGTTGCTGGTTGGTTGTGGCGACTGTACAAGCTCGTTTTTAATCAGAGCAGCTTGTGACTGCAAACAAATTGTTACTTACCCGCCACCATACAGACCAAATCTTTCAAGTTCTTCCTTTAGAGCTTTGATCGGAAGTCCGACTATATTTTCGTATTCGCCCTCTATGTATCTGGCGAGAAACCCTTTATCATGTTGGACTGCATAAGCTCCAGCCTTATCCAGCGGGTTCGCTTTCTTAATGTACCTTTTTATGTCCTCTTCCGAAAAGTCTCTCATAAAAACTTTTGATTCTACACATCGTGTTACAGTCTTTTCCATATCCATTATAGTGAACGCTGTCAATATATCGAGTCCCTTGCCCCTCATCGACCTAATCATTTCAAATGCTTGTTCAATATTCTTTGGCTTTCCAAGGATTCTCTTTTCAAGGATTACCACAGTATCTGCAGAAATAATCACACTATCAATATTTCTTTTTAAGACCACTGATGCCTTACCTACTGAAAGTGCTTTGACAAATTCAACTGGATTATCAATTTCGCCAACCGACGGTTCCGTAAATCCGCTGCTTTCTGTTGAAAAATTCTGGAGTACTCTCTTTAACAGTTTTTTTCTACGAGGAGATTTAGAAGCAAGTATTACCTTTCTCAAATCAATCAACACCTTAACTTTCCAGCTAGTCTAATACCTACACCTTGGTTATTGTATAATTAATCATGCGAATAACTACTTTTCAACACCGTCTGTGGCACAGGTGCCGTTTGCTATTTGGCAAATCTTCGATTCGGCCTGCCTTTTCAAGGTTTCTCATCCACCGATAACTTTTAGAAAAGTCAAGGTTTTTATGATGGCTTGCTCTGTTTCATTTAGCTCCTCCAAAAAGCACGTATCCAAAATGTGGGGCCGTCGTCTAGCATGGATTAGGATACATGCCTGGGGCGCATGCGATCCTGGGTTCAAATCCCAGCGGCCCCACCAATGTTATTTATCAGAAAAGATTAAGCGCCACCCAGCCGTTACTCGTAACTATGCAATATCGCGAGTTAGGCCGAACCAGCTTCAAAGTAAGCACCATCGGAGTCGGCGTTGAATACCTAAAAGGAGTTTCAGCAAGCGAAGCCTCAGAAGTATTCACCTTAGCGCTTCGGGAAGGCGTAAACTACTTTGACCTCGTCTGGACGTACCCAAACATAGTGCAAGGCTTAAAAGAAGCGCTGCGCGCCACCGCCAAACAGCCCATCTTAGCGTTCCATTTGGGTTCCTGCCTAAAAGACGGGCGCTACAAACGAAGCCGCGACCCCGCCGAATGCGAGTTTTACCTCAAAGAACTCCTCAACAGCTTGGGCTTGACTTCTGCGCCGATAGTAAACATTCACTACGCCTCAAACCTCGACGCTTGGCAGGAACTTAACCGCAAAGGCATCGTTGCACTCGCAGCTAAACTCAAATCAGAAGGATTAGCGAAAGCTATAGGGCTTAGTACTCACGAGCCAGAGGTAATCAAGCTAGCAGCCGAATCAGGCGCCGTTGACTGCGTAACTCATCAGGTTAACGTGGCAAACCACTTTTACGCTCCACGCGATGAAGCACTGCGTTTATGCAAGGCTCTGGGTGTAGGTGTGGTGGCGATGAAGCCGCTTGTCGGCGGCGAACTGCTCAAAGCTGGGAAAAAAGTTAAGATCGCTACATACAAGACAGGCTGGAAAAGCATGACAGTTAATGTTCCCGAAAACTCTAATCCGCATCGACTGCTCAACTATGCGCTCTGCCAACCCGGCGTGTGCACCGCCATTACCGGCGTATCCTCCGCCGTAGAGCTTGCTGAAAACCTGCATTTCTTTAAGGCTACAGAAGCTGATAAGGACTACAGCGGGTTAATCGAATGCATAAAAGCCAGCGAATGAACTTTTAAAAAACTGCCTTAACTTTTCTGGAAGACGAACGCCCGCCCCCTCTTCCCGACAACACGTATCAACCCACTTTTCCTGTAGCAGTAGGTGATCTGCCGCGCCATCCTCACAGGAATCTTTGCTTGCTCTGCCAATTCGTTGTTGGTAAAACCGCTATTTAGGCTATCTGGCAGAAGCTTCAAAAAATCGCCTTTATTCTCAAAGAGAACTCTGCGGTTAACGCCGAGCAGGCGCCTTTCTTTGATGCTGACGCCTCTTCTTCTCCAGCTTCCCTTGCCATCCGCACACCTCACTTCCTCCTCATCCACGAATAGAACTTCCAAGGAAAAGTTGTCTGACCCAAGGATCTCGGGTATCATTACTAGTTCGCGGAAAACGTCGAGTAGAACGCCTTTTCTGGGAGATTTACGCTGATAGAGTACGATGTTGTTTTTTGCTGTGCAGGTTATGGTTCTTGTTTCGGGCAGCGGATAGACTAATCGGACTTGGCGTTTTTTGGTGAGTGTTTTAAGTTTGTCTTTTAGCGCGGAGAAATTTTTTGTTTGGATTTCGATGGCCATTTCTCCTCTTAAGATGTCTATTATGTAGTCGTCTAGTGGTTCTTCGAATTTGTCGCCGGGTTGGGAGTAGTAGGTTTTGATTTCTTGGTGAAGCGAGTATTCGGTCATTGGGTTTCAGTGGCTGCTCGGTGATTAATAAGCCTAATCGTGGCATATTTAGGATGGTTGGACAGTAGCCATAACCGAATGCTTTATGAGTAAATCTTTACTGTATTTTGGTAAATATTAGGTGTTTAAAGTGGGCTGCCTCTCAAAAGACGAAACAATAGTATGGCTCGATTTCCAGAAAGGCAAAACAACCAGCACAATCGCCCAAGAACACCCCCAATGGACACCCGCATATGTCTCCCGTGTCCTCAACCGAGCCCGAGAAAAAATCGCTAAAAGCCTAAAAGAACACGCCACCAGCCATCGACTCGACATCGAAACTCTGCTTGACTACAAAGGCATCCTAATCGGCTTCGACTACCAAACCAGCAGTCAAGTTTACATAGTCTACACCGAAAAGCTGGGAATAGTAATCTGGTACAAGCATGAATCCTACGCTGGAAAACTCTGCCCGCAATGTCCCAAAGAAAAAGAATGCCTAGAAACCCTAGAGGCTATAACCTCAGAATACAATCTGTCACTTAGACCTGACGAAAAAGAGCAATCCTTGACCCAGCAGGCAATCACGATTTTCAACAAACTCGCAGCTAAAGAGTCACCCAGATACAAACGAAGCGGAGGTGACTAATTTGGATAAGAATTCTGAAAAAGTCATACGACCACCAGTTGAGCCAATCACCAGCGGCACCATATTCAAGCCCGCAAAAGCATACCTCTACAAGATGCAGCTACAAAACATACTCGTGTTCCTAATCGTCTGGGTATCAGTATTGCTCTGCTTCATAGCGGCAGCGTACATAGCTCAAGCAGAACCACCATACCCCAACGCCAACCAGATACTAAACGATTACGTTTGGACCATAAACCTCTGGACCATAGGGCTAAACCTACTTTGGCTAGTTCCCGCTTTAGCCTTAACGCCAGTTTACTTTAACAGTATAGAGTACTCCGTTAAAGCAGAAAGCGGCAGCAGTATGCCCGAAATCTACTCCAAACAAGGCATAATTACAGTAACCCGAAGACACATACCATTCAGAACAATCACCAATATCTCAAGCAAAGCAGGTCCTTTCGACAGATTATTCAAAATCGGCACAGTTGACATCGAAACCGCCGGAAACTCTAATCCTCAGAAGGGCCCAGAAACAGCACTTCATGGTTTAGTATTCTACGAGGAAGTCCGAGACTTCATCCTAAGAGAGCTGCGGCGCTTCAAAGAACCCTACGTTGTCGGAACAGAAGCAGCCTATAAAACAACGCAGACCGCCAAAACGGCTGAGGCTGACGGAGAAATGCTTGCAACCCTAAAAGAGATACGGGATTTACTTAAAGCTAAACAAGACAACCTATAATCTTTCTCTTATTTTTAATGTTTGACTAAATCAGTTTTTTATTTGTTAACGGATGGCCAATACCGCTGCAGTCCCCTTCTAGTTGCCCTAAAATAGAAAACCAGCTCCGCAACATCCGCTGGCAACTGCGCATCCTGCCAGCAGCGTTCAGCAGCCACTGACTCACCCGACGCCGCCACAGCTTTCAAAACATACAACGCCGCCCCCAACGAGTGATCAGCCATATGCGCAGTCGCAACCGCCTGCCCAACAGAACGCGCCACAGCAACCGCAACAGGATTAGTTTGCTCCCGTGCAGCCGCATGCGCAGCTACGGACGCCTTTTGCGCTTGTCCAACAGTTGCTTTTCCCTGTCGCCAGTCCTCGCCGATTGTCAACGCGTGGAGTATCCGTTCATCGATGTTTTCTCCGAAAAGCGGTAACACATGTCTAGAGCAGCTGATTGCCCACTGCATTAACTGGTAATGTTGCTCTTTTTTTAGTAGTCCACCCCGGTGTTCAGCAACGATACGTTTATCCCGCAATCTATTCAGCCACTGTTCTCGTCTGGTGCTTGTTGCATTTTTTGTTTTTACTAATTCCACGGCTGACTACATCGATGCCGAAGCATTTAATCTGCTGGGAAGTTGAGCAGTCTATGCAGTGCTTTGCAGATGTCTTATCCATAAACTTCACTGAATGAAACCAGAGGGGCCAGTAACCTAAAAGAATTTGGGCTTTTTTTAGGATGGGTTAAAATTGTGGGTGAGTCTATTCCTACTCAAGGACTGCAAACCGATGGAGTTTTTAGCTCCTTGCAGTTCAGGAATACAGCCTATCACAGGCACTCTTCACCCACGCACAAACATGAAAACAGACGTATTTAAGGTTCCTTGCCCAAAAATTACGCCTTACATAGAAGAAACCTCATTTTAAACCCCTAAATAAGGGAGAAAGTAGGCTCTGAGATAGCTGTACACACTAGAGTAAAGAGACGCTGTTTACTTCACAAAGTCATCGAATGTAAAGAAGTGCTCTTCTTCCTGCTTCACGATCTCCTCAAACATCAACCGAGTGGTGGTGTCACCGCGTTTTAATGCCTCAGCGATTATTTCTCGGTACAGCAGAATCGCCGTGCTCTCAAGTGCGTGATCGAGTCTAATCATATCGAATAAGGTTTCACCGACTACAGGGAGCGGTTCAGGGTTAGTTACAGCTTCCCCATCAAGGAGATAAATGCGTTCGCTAATCATCTC
>CAYPGY010000055.1:0-4801 GCA_964410435.1 uncultured Candidatus Bathyarchaeia archaeon | reverse complement strand
TGCCGCAGTTTCGGCAGTACAACGCGTCAGAACTGTTTTCTACACCGCAAGCGGAACAACGTTTCGCCACTGCGGGACCAGTTTGGTATGGCGGAACAAACGGCGCTGGCGCAACTGGCAGTGGCTGAAGTTTACGGTAACCCATCGCTGCAAATATCCATCCAATCCAGACTATGATGCTGCCTACGCCGGCGATGTTAAGTATGGTGCCGATTAGGTAGAGCAGGCCTGTGGTCCTAAAGTTGTCGACACCTGATTTTTCCGCTAGCCTATCAAAGGAGCGTTTGTAGAGTAGTGCGCAGTAGATTGAAACGACAAATCCCACTATGCCCGCTACCGCGTAAACGCCTAATAAGCTTAGTACACCCGTAGGAGGCGACGTAGTTGTAGACCCTGCAATGATGCTGCTATATGATATGAAAAGTAATGCAAAAACCAGTACCGCGATGACAACTGCCGTTACTATCTGTATTACAAGCGCTCTTATGAGGTTGCTAAAGACCGAGCGTTCACTGTAGTACTGTGAGAGGCGATGCATAGCTACAAGGAACAGTACATAACCTACTAAGGCTAAGACGCCTGCAGCGATTACGATGCCTATTACTGCAAAAAAGACGGTTCCTGCAAAGAAAGGTGTGGTTGTTATGCCTGTTTGGATACTGGCGAATAATTGGCTGAACAGCACCGCGTAGAATGCGATTAGAACGACTCCCATGACGACTGGGACTACTATGTTGATGATGCTGGCTATGAAGCCTAGGTTTTTGCCTGATTCAAGCGACAAATAGATGCCTCTGTTAGGTATTGGCTTGCTAGTGTGGATAAGCTTTTCGCAAAGTCACGACAATGGCTGCTGAGTTGCGGTTGGTTGCGGCGTTTCAGGTGGTTTGATAAACCTCTTAGTGGCAAACCACGCAACGAGGATAGAGATTACTGCTAACGTGAAGACAATTGCTTCAAACAGCAGCACATTAGCCGACGCGTAGGGCACCAAGAAGTCAATTAGGCCCATCGGCAACGCAATAACAAACAGAATCTTCTTGCGATAAATGACTGACATTACGCAGAGGTAACCCCAAGCCACATGCACCAGCAGCGCGGAAATACGTTCCAGTATACCGATACCCACTAAACCAAGTGCTTCAACATCGGATGCGAACAGGCTTGGAGCGTTAACGCTTAGCTGCTCATACAAGGTAGTTGCCAGCGAGCTTCCGCCTGAAAGAATAGCGTAGTAAGCGACTAAATTGACAAGCGAGAGCGCACTAAGAAAACCCACGTTTTCCCAGAAACCCAAACCTGAACCGTAAGCTTCCGCGTCACGCCTATCCAAACTGCCACGCTTAAACGCCAAGTAAGCAACCAGATAAGCGAACCCCACCTCGAAAACAACCGTTTGCACACCATAGTATAATCCTAATACTGCTTCTCCCGAATCGATAACCAGCCCGATTGTGGGTAACTGGACGGCGTATTTAGCTGCGATTGCACCGCCGTAAGCGATCAACGAGTAAAGCCAGATCATTCCGTGAAAGCGGCGTTTCCTATACCAGTAAACCATCAGTAATGTGCATAATGCTATGACGATGATTGGCTGCAAGATGAAGATGGGGTTAATGTTTTCCATAGTTAGCGTTATTTCCCTATGTGGTTTAATAATTTATTGCAACTTCAGTGAAGCCGCTGTTTTCTCTGTCTTGAGGAACAGTTTGTTGTCAGCGGCGATTTCTGCTAAGCGCCAGTCGTTTTTGCTGTTCGATTTTTATATTAGAGAATAAATCCGTTACTTGATTAATCAAACCATTCATTTCGTTTTTAGGTTAGAAAGATTTTAATGCCGCCAGGTTCCGTTTTGAAGTGAGAGGAGTACGTTGATTACAGCAGATAGTATGTTATTTGTTTGCCCAAAATGCGGTAAATCAACCCTATCAATCCACAGGAAGACCTACGAGAAAACAGTCATCTTCTTCTGCACCAACTGCCACCTTAGCGCAACCTACACGCCGTCCAAAAACGCATATTTGGACGCGACACTATCGTGGCAGGAGTTCACCGCGAAATATCAGCAAACAGGAAAATAGAAGCAAAACGCCGCCGCTTCTGAAGGTAGCATTACATTACTGTACTACATAGAATTTTTGGGATAATTTTAAAAAAGTTGGCGTTCAATACCTACCTCACTGACTGCTACAATGCTAACCTCCGCCATGAAACGTTTAACTGTACCATTTTCTGTCCCAAAAAGCAGCGCTGCTGACATAGAAACAGCCGCTGTTTTCGCGTTTGCCGAGTTGAACCGAAATCGAGGAGGGGGTTTATTCAGCCGCCAACCGCAGGAAACGCTTAGGTTCATAGTTAAAGTCAACTACCCCCTCTGGGTTATCCCAAGAAATGGTTCAGCGCTGGTTTTCGACGGATTTGACCTCCACAACAGCACAGTACCTTATGGTGAAGCACCGTCAGCATCTTTGTTTTTGGGTAACCTGCAGACTTATCAGGCGCCTCGGGAATCCTACGTGGCTTTCCTTCGTGACTACAGCAGCTACTTCCATCAGTCACCCAAAAACCTACAATTTAGATTCAGAGGATTAATCCAAGACCAAGCATTGAACGACGAATTCAGCGTCTACCGCAAAGAAGCCACCGAAATAGATGCAAACGCTGTTCTACTTATGCCTACACTCGAAGAGCAAACAATCAATCAAACATTAAATGAACTTGACAAGCTCTTAGCCTTCTACGGTGAAGATGAATCTAAACTCCAAGAATGCCTAAAACAGGTCAAGAAATTAACCAGCCAATACGTAACCGAAATAGAATACGAAGCCTCCGCAGCAAAAGAGGAAGACGACGCAAAAATTAGAGCTCAACAGGAATTCATCAACCCACAGATAGCCAAGCTACAGAAAGAGTACAACCGTAAAATGAAGGAAACCGCCGCTGATTTCGATCGTGAACTTGAAGACAATCAGAAACTGAAGAGCAAAACCGAGAAATTCATAGTCTCCGTCGAATCTGACTTGAAAGAGTACACAAAGAACGCTAAAGCAGCTGGCAAGAAAGGCCACGAAATTTACGAGAAACGCTGGAAAGAAAAAATCAAGCACGCTGAAAAGGAACTTTCTGGTCTGAGAAAAGAGCTGAAAAAAATCGATTCCGCTACAAACAAGCTGGCTAAGCAGAAAGCAGTTGCTCTATCAAACCTCACGCTTGAGTATGATGAGGAAGTAAAGTTAGCACGTGAACCAATAGTCCAGCTTGAAGCCGCACGCGACGAAAAAGTATTTGCCTACAAGCAGGAAATCAATCGGTTGCTCGCCTCTGAGAAGCCAATTGTTGAGGGCATCGATAGGAGTATGCAGATTAGAAAGGGCCTCATTGCGGGTTTTGCTGGGTTAGGCGTCAATGACCTGCAGTTTAAGGCGCCGCTTCTGCTGTATGTACCCTTTTATGCGGTGTGCTATGAATCTGGCGTGGCGAGGCGTTACCTGTTTATTTCACCTTCGAGCTTGGGATATTTTGATTTATCAGCCAAATTGAAGGGTGCTTTCGGCGGCTCCAAAATCAGCGGTTTACTCGTACCGCGATACCGCAGCTTAGAGGCGTTGATTTCTAAAGTTCAAGAGTATATTCAGGTTAACAGCGCCTTCGAGGGGCAACTTTGGGGGTTAGGCGAAAAGAATAACCTGCTTCGCAGTAGCGGTTTCCGCGGAAGCGCTCAAGCGGGTTTATCTGCGCTTAGGCAACTGGGTTGGCTCTCTGAGAATGAAGCATCAGAATTAGGCCGCTTACTTACCGTTTAGCCTCGCTTAATTCAAGTGATCAATATGCTTAATTTATAGCCACCATAAAAGCTACTATATCCGTAGCATTTCGGGGTTTTAGAGACTCACAAAAGAAAAATCATTATGCCTACTAATCACGCACAACAAACAGGCCATAGAATTCGGTAGCCGAGTCGGTATTAATTAATTATAGAAAGAAAACAACACTACAGGCGAACTAACTTGAAGAAGTATACTGGCAAAACATCAACCGCAATAATCCCCTACCCAGACAACAAGATACTGCTCATAAAACGCAACACTCGCCCGTTTGTGGGCTTCTGGGCGCTGCCCGGCGGACGAATGGACCCCGGCGAAACCATAGAGCAAACAGTCATCCGTGAAGTCAAAGAAGAAACAGGTCTCGACGCCAAAATCGTTGGGGTAGTAGGCGAGTACGTAGAGAAAGGTATACGGGAAGAAATCGAGTACGAGTATTACCCTACATGCTTCGTTGTAGAGCCAGTTGGCGGCGAGCTCAAAAAGCAGGACAGCGAAATCCAAGAGATGCAATTCTTCAGTTTAGAAGCGTTACCTCTGCCGTTGGCTTTTGAGCATGAAAAAATGATAAAAGATTATGTTTCACACCTCAAAAGCGGCGTGAAACCCTAAAGCGGGATAATTGCCCGTTTTTATTGGGTTTTACTTTTTGGCGGCGGCGGTATAGGCAGGATCGTTGCCTTGTTAAGGTTCTCCTGCTCATTTAGTATCAGCGATATAGCTTTGCCCTCTGGAACGATGATCTTCGTGTTATTCTGCAGTGCATTGGTGATGGTTTCTAGCTGCTTAAATGTTATAGCTGAATCCTTGAAGTAGGTTGTTAAAGCTTCGTTGCGTAGCCTTGTTGCTTCCGCGTCACCCTCCGCGATGGCGATGGTTGCAGTCTTCTGGCCCTCCGCCTGCAAAATCGCTGCCTGCTTCATACCTTCCGCGCGCTGAATCGCCGCGTTCTTTTCGCCGCTTGCAAGGGTTGCCTG
>CAYPGY010000054.1:0-14479 GCA_964410435.1 uncultured Candidatus Bathyarchaeia archaeon | reverse complement strand
TTCGCGACTGTTTATGCTCATGCATCTGAGAAAGGCCTTGAAGGCGACAGCTAATGCATGATTTTTTCTTTATCCCCTTATTTATACTCTCAATAAAGGCAGAGTAATTAATCGTCTGAAGCTGCATCTTGTGGTCGGTTGCGTTTAAGATTGTGCGGTAGCAGGTAGTTTTTCGATGCTGCTACGCGTTTGTGCTGCGAGCCTGCTTGTTTTGGTGTTTTGGGGTTTCTGTTGCTCTCAAGTGACCCCCCTCCCCTTATATAAAGCGACTTTTTAGGAGCTACCTGCCTCAGAGTTACCTTCCCCTCCCTGTCATGCGAAAAACGGTGCCCTCAAGAGACCCCCTCTACGGTTTGTGCATAGAACGGCTAATAGAGCACATAGGCAAACAACTATAGATTCTCTGCCGTCTTTAATGAAACCCGGCTTTTTTGTAGTGCTGTTAAACAGGTGTTCAATAAGAGCGCAGTTTCTCAAGTCTTAAATAGCAAATAAGCCGAAGCCCATTCAGGAATGACAAAAATGTCAGCCTTATCAATAGGAACCGAACTAGCAAACGTACCATTCGACCAGATGATACGCAACCTACTACTGGCAATGGTTGAAGCACAAAACGACGCAAACACCTCCTTCATTCAAGGCGTACAAGACCTAGTTGAAACCCCCGTCAACTTAACCTACACCAAAGCAGGCGACTCGTCCAGTACAAAAACGACAATCAGCGGCAATGCATTAGCTTTCGGCATACTCCCAACGCTGTTACAGGTCCAAAGCGGAACAATACAGATCAAAATGGTAATTACAATGCAGAAGAGCCATGAAGCAGAAGTCAAAATGAGCGCAAAAGGCGGATGGGCATTCTTCTCTGCAACAGTCGACGCAAAATACAGTGCAAAATACTCCTACTCCGTTGAAGCCTCAAGCTTCATCGAAATCAAAGTTGCCCCAGCACCCCCACCGACGCCACTGATGAAAGCCATCGAGAAAATCACTGAGGACACAACACCAAAACCTGCCGCCTCATCATCGAGTTCAACTACTCCAGCGTAATCAACATGACTTCTACGGATCCTCCCACCCTTTTTTCTTTAATTTCCAGTCTTATAAGCGAAGCAAACAGCGGGCTACAACAAGCAATGGATGCCAGCCATGACCAGCCTGCCCAGTTTGTCATTCCCAAAATGGAAATGCAACTAAAATGCGTCGTCCTTGAAGATAACGGTCTAAAAGTAAGCCCCATTGACATAACAGAACAGAATTACTATGGTGCCAAGGGCGAAAGCGAACTAAAAATCGTATTAAAACATACAAAGGTGTAAACAATTGTCAAGTAAAAATGTTGAAAAAATCGACCCAAAAGTCTCTTTCGCCGCTAAAGTGGATCCCGCAACCCTGATTACTTCAATACAGAAAGACCTTTTGCGGGTACACGATTACGCGATGACCCAAGAACGTTCAACAACGTTTGTGCTCGCTGATTTTACGCTACAACTTAAAGCAGTCGTAACTCAGGAAGGGGCGAAAACAATGTTTGCCCTTCCGACCAAACAGGGCGATATTGACCCAAACACAATGAGCACACTGAGCCTGACGCTGCGACCAATTCCTGTAGAAAACAAACCATCAGGTAGTAGCAAGCGTCCCGTAGAAGCCATAGAAGGTATAGGCACAATAATAGGCGAAAAACTACGCGCTTTAGGCATAGAAACGGTTAGTGACCTCGCCGTGGCATCAATCGATGATGTCGCTAAAGCTGATGTGCCACGAAAGAAAGCCTCGGAATTTATCAGTATGGCAAAGTTGATGACTAAAAGCGACATCGCTGGAGTAGACGGCGTTGACGAGCAAGTAGCTGAGTTGCTTGTGGCTAGTAAGATTGACTCAAAAGAGAAACTAGCCCAAATAACCCCTGAAGAACTAACAAAAATACTGTGTGAAACCATCCAATCAGGTAAAGTTAAAGTGCCTAAAACTTACCAGTTATCGATTGATGCCTCTAAACGTTACATTGACTCAGCAAAAACCATCATAGCAAGAACCCGCATTTAATTCAAGGGAGCGATCTATGTCATTCACAGATGGAAACGCTTCACTTAGCGATTTAATACGTGACCTGCTCTTGGCATTAACTGCTTCCCAAAACGAAGCAAACAGTAACTTCATCGCGTCAATCCAAGAGTTAGCCAACACAGACCTAACCATAGGGTACACTAAGAATACAGAGGGTAAAAAAGAAGCCAGAGAAATTAAAGGCAACGCTTTAGCATTCGGGGTCCTTCCAACACTTATGAATATTCAGAGCAGTACAATAGAAATACGTGCAACCCTATCACCTACAAAAAATTCGGTTGCCGAAAGAACCGATAAAACGTTAGCTGATAGGGCAAGCTACCGATTTATAACCCGCCCAGTTGACGCAAAGTACCAGAACTCGTACAATTACAAACCTGAATCATCCAGCATAATCAAATTAACCATTGTTCCAACGCCCCCATCGCAAGAACTTATAGATGCTGTAAAAGCCCTAACTAATAAAACGCGAATTGTAGAAGAAAAGAAGCCCTGAGCAGACCTAGTTTGCCCAGAAATAATCGATTAATTCTTTGTTTATGAATTTAGCTGGCTCTAAAATCAGTCTCATGCCAATTGTTCTAAGATGAGCGGGCATTGTATCGATTTTTGATATACCTGAACTTGGAATGGTAAATGTTACTTCGAGGTTACCGTCCTGCTTTTTGATTTGTTGATCCTGATTCTTCTTGTACTCTTCCAAGTTTTGCCGCATCTTTTGGTTCCCGCATAGCAAGTTGACGAAAGCTACCCGTGAGGGGTCAAAGTAGAATTCGGATACTTGGTTGAAGAATTCCACGAGCCAATTGTAGTCTTCGGCGGTTGGTTTAATGGTTAATAACAGCATTTTGAAGACTTCCTGAAAACCTGCGGTAGTGAACTCCTTAAAGACGCTCAGGTACGCTGGGGGATTAGGGCTTTGGCTGCGTAGTTCTTGACGGTAATACCTTAATAGTGACTCGGCTGAAACATCAGCCGCAATGTTTTCCATGGTGTTTCCTTGAGATGCGTACCTGCATAGCGTTGTATAGATGCCGTCTGGTTTGTTTGCACAGAAGCCAACGACTAAAAGTGCGTATGCCAACGGATCGTTTTTCTTGCTTGATGATGCTAAGGCGGTTTTGATTTTAGTCCAATCTTGGTATTCGGCAAAGGCGTTCAGGGCGACTAAGCCAGAGGTTGTGGCGCTAAACATAGCCGTTTTAGCTTTGTCAGCTTTGATTAAAGAAAGGGTAAGTAGCTCCTTTGTAATCTTGTTTGCTTCTGACCGGGGCACTTTCAGTTTTGTAGCTAATTCGGAGCCGCTAATAGGTCCCTTATCACCGATCGTTTTTAAGCAGGCTAATTTTTGAAGCGTACGCTTTTTTTCTGTGATGTCAGACGCATTTGCGGGGTTGAGTTTTGGGAAAAGCTGGAGTACTTTAGCGTCGAGTTGCATGTTCATCGCACTTCATGTAGGCTGTATCAAGATATAAACGGTATGATGGGTTCACATTTTGTCTGAGTGTCACAACAGAGACACACTACAACAAATTACCGATTCCAAGACATTGTTACTTCAAACTGCCTAGAGCGGAAATTACATTCGAGGGTTAAACGATGTCGTTTGAGAACGACCAATACAGGGAACTATTCATAGAAGAAGCCAAAGAGCATATTGACACTATCACTAAGTCAATGTTAATTCTGGAGAAAGAGCCTGAAAACCAAGAAGTTATAAACATGCTTTTCCGCTCAGCCCACACTCTAAAGGGCTCCTCAGGCATGATGGGCTTCAAAGACTTCCAGGAACTCACCCACGCCATGGAAGACGTATTTGACGATATGCGTAAAGGCAAAAAACCTTCATGCGAACTGATAAGTCTACTCTTAGAATGCGTCGATGCCTTAACTCTACGGCTTGATAACATCCAGAACCATGTAGAAGGCGACATAGACTACGAATCCTACAAAGCTCGCCTACACGGAATGGAAGCACAATTATCCAATATGACAACACAAAAGGCGCCAGAAACCAAACCCGCCGAGCAACCGCAACCCGCAGAAAACAAACCTCTTGCAGCAGAAACACAAGCTGTACCGCCCGAACCACAAACCCCGCAGCTTGCAGATGGCGAAAGATGCTTCACACTAAACCTGAAATTCTGCTCTGACTGCGGCTTCAAAAGCATACGCGCAGGAATGGTACTGGATAAAATAGCTGAAGTCGCAAAAATCATCAAATCTGTTCCGGACAAAAACGAACTTGAGGAACAGAAGCTTAATCACGGCTTCAAATTGGTGGTAACAAGCAAGGTTGACGAGAAAGAACTCGAAGCCACCGCAAAACAGGTGCTGGAAATCGAGGAAGTAGCCGTTACCTCCTTCAATGAAACTTCCTCTGCGCTTAACTCAATAATGCCCGCTGCAGTTCTCGTCTCCGATGTAACCGGCAGTAGCACATATAACGTAACTGTCGAAAACAAGGCAGTGACAAAAGTCACGCCGACTGAGACACAAGCCGCCGCACAGACAGTCCGCGTCAAATTCGACCAACTTGACAAACTGATGAATCTAGTAGGCGAACTAGTAATCAACAAGATCGCCCTTCTCCAAGTAACCGCAGACAATCACTCCGGCGACGGATTAAAACGCATAACAGAAAACATTGACCGCCTCACCGCAGACCTACAAGACCTCGTCATGCAGGTACGCATGGTTCCAGTAAGCCAAGTCTTCGACAGGTTCCCACGCCTTGTACGTGACTTATCACTTAAAGAGAAAAAGAAAATTGAGTTAATCATGGAAGGCAGAGAAATCGAAGTAGACCGCTCAGTACTTGATGAAATCGGCGAACCATTAATTCACCTTCTGCGAAATAGTGTTGACCACGGCATTGAGTTACCCGAGGAACGCCAAGCCTCAGGTAAAAACGAAACCGGCCAAATCGTGCTCTCAGCCCAGAGAAACGGTAATCAAGTAATCATAGAAATATACGACGACGGAGCAGGCATTGATCCCGAAAAAATAAAGATTTCAGCCGCCAAAAAAGGTGTAGCCACACAAGCTGAACTCGATAAAATGACAAAAGAGCAGATCATCAACCTCATATTCTTACCGGGTTTCTCAACTGCTAAAGAAATCACTGAGACAAGCGGCAGAGGCGTCGGTATGGACGTCGTGAAAACCAAGATCGCGGCGTTAGGTGGAACAGTACACATTGATAGCCAAGTCGCTAAGGGAACAAGAACCACTATTAAACTGCCGATTACACTTGCAATCATTCAGGCGATTCTGGTAACAGACAGCAAAGAAACATTCGCGATACCTACAAGCCAGGTGTCAGAGATCGTGCGTGTGAAAAAGTGTGATGTACAGAAACTGGGTCGAACGGAGGCAATAGTCGTACGCGACCACGTTATCCCAATGATGCATCTCCATAAGTTGCTACATCTGCCAGACTCTGACGAAGAAGAACTCGAACTGCTCATCATATACCTCGGCGACGAAAACACCAAAATGGCCCTGGCAGTCGATTCAGTCCTACGTCAACAAGACATACTGGTCAAATCACTAAATGACGCACTATCAGGCATCAAAGGCGTAAGCGGCGCAACTATTCTAGGCGACGGCCAAGTTGTCCTAGTCTTGGATGTAGGCCAATTCGTAAAGAACAACAGAAGCGCTTAACACCAATATCCCTCCCCTTCTTTGGGGATCCATCTGTTTTTTGACATATTCTCTTCTAGGAAGCTTACCTTTATTTGCTGAAGTCACAATCTTGTATATTGAGGAATGGGGAATGGAGCGTAGCGAAGTTAAATCTGATAACGCAAGAAACGTAATCCTGAGTTACAATGATAAAGTCTATTACGTCAGCAGTGTTAACGTCGCCGTGAAGGAAGGCGTCGATAAAATGAAGGCTATTTTCCATGTTAAACGGGCATCCGATAATGAACCAGAAGAACTGGACATTGAAATCAATCAGGGCACATACAACATTCTCATCGAATACGCTAAACTAGATAAACTGGATTTAATCATGGTGATGCAGATCGAAGGCGGCAACGCTAAGTACTGCTTGATGAGCGAGGATTGGCTTAAGAACCAGTTTGGTCCAAGCGGTTGCGGCAGCAAAAGCTACATCGTTTAGTCTCTTTTCTTCTCTTCTTATGAATTATTAATCATTACCCCATTTTCATAAGTGCTTAAAGCATATTCAACAATAGCTTACTCGTTTAGGTGATGCTATGGCATTTAACAACAACGCAAACGCACGCGAAGAAATGCAGCTGCTGACTTTCTCACTTGACAACGTCTTATACGGCGTAAACGTTAGCCAAGTTAGGGAAGTAAAAAATTTTGAAGGCGTAACTCCTGTGCCTTATGCTCCTGTCCACGTAAGAGGCGTAACCAACCTGAGAGGTGAAGTAATCCCCGTAATTGATCTACGAAAACGTTTTGGTATGGCTGCATCAAAAAACGAGAGCACCAACATCATGATAATAGTACAGGATAAACATCCAGTCGGCATTATGGTTGATTCAGTAATGGAAGTATTGACTCTCCCAAAAAAGGACATAGACCAAAACACTGAAAGCCTAATCATCGACAAATCCGAAGCTGTCCTAGGAGTCGCAAAACACGACAAATCACTAATCATCCTCCTTGACCTACTCAGAGTGGCCGCAAAAGACACCTTAAACATGCGGGCATCCGAAAAAGGCTTCGAAGTCAAAACAGAAAAAGAACAACAAAAAACCTGACCAAAAACCGCTCTTTACGTGAAGAAACATGACACCCATTCGGCTATTAATCGTTGACGACTCACTACTAATGCAGAGAGTGCTCTCAGACCTTCTCCAAGCAGACAAACAAATAGAGGTTGTAGGAACAGCACGTGACGGAGAAGAAGCACTAATAAAAGTCGCAAACCTACACCCAGACGTCGTTACTATGGATATTGAAATGCCGAAAATGAATGGGTTAACCGCTGTCCGCAGAATCATGGATGCTAACCCGACGCCAGTAGTTATGGTTAGTTCACTCACGCAAAGAGAAGCAATGATCACACTAAAAGCGCTGGAATTCGGCGCAGTTGACTATGTACCGAAACCCTCTGGACAAATAAGCCTAAACATGGAGTCGGTACGCGAAGAATTAATCACAAAAGTAAAAACCGCCGCGTCAGCCAACATAGCGTCCAACAAGGCAAGCACTGACCCGGAAGAGGAAAACCCACCCTCGGAGTTCCACGGCGACCACATAATATCCATCGCCGCCTCTACCGGTGGGCCCCCAGCAGTAACAAAGGTCTTAACATCGCTCCCGGCTGATTCACCGCCGATGCTTATCACACAGCACATGCCTAAAGGCGTAACGAAACTTTTCGCTGCAGGCCTAAATGAACGCTGCCGATTCACCGTAAAAGAAGCACAGGAAGGCGACCGCATACAGGAACGGCTTGCACTGGTCGCTCCAGGAGGCTTCCACATGGTAGTAACCAGGGAACAAAAAATCCACTTAACCACTGACCCACCGGTTAATTATGTACGCCCCGCCGCAGACGTCATGATGTTCTCCATGGCTGAAATTTATGGCGCAAAAAACGTGGGTGTAGTCTTAACAGGTATGGGTTCAGACGGCGCCAAGGGCATAAAAGCAATCAAAGAACATGGCGGATACACAATCGCGCAAGATCAAGCAACAAGTGTAGTATACGGCATGCCTCAAGTGGCTTACCAGACAGGCTGCGTGGACAAAGTTGCACCGCTGGATCGTATTCCCCGGGCTATAATTAAAGCCTGCACCTAGCTTTTCTATTAGCGTTCATAAAAACTAGAAAACACTTAATAAACCCAAACAACCGCTATTTCTCATAGACTTCTAACTTTTAAAGGGTGGTGAAAACACCATGAATAAAGACCAAGTCATCGGAGCAGCAGTTTTACTTGTCTGCCTTGTTATAGCAATAGGTTACCTTGTAACCCTATTCTACCCCAACTGGATAGTCAACATAGGCCTCGTAAGCAGCACCGTCGACATTCAATTTTGGATAATTGCAACCCCCGTATTCGTAGGCTTCACTGCGATACTTTTCATTGGCGCATGGATCGGCTGGACAATGGCAACAACACCTCCACTAAAACCGATAGAGGAAATCACAAATGAACCAGCAGAGACCAAAACGGCTTAACAGCCACTAATCCCTCTCTTTTTGTTATGCTGCCTTTTTCTAACGAACGCTATTTTTGGGGCTCCTCATAACAAAAGGTTGCATGTAAATAGACAGAAATCTTCCGTAGAATAGAAAACATGACGTAATACATTCAATTTTAAGTTAACGCTTAGGCGATTATATGAGTAAAGCTTTGGACATCGGCAAAGAATCAACCAGAGGAAGCTTTCACTACCTATGGGGGCTAGTGGTTTCTACTTTAATTTCATCTATCGGTACAATCTTTATAGCCCGTTTATTAGGCTCAGACCAATATGGACTATACACCATTGTCCTGTCTGTCCCATTGCTAATAGTTACTTTTAGAGATTGGGGCATAAACTTAGCAATGGTAAAATTCACTGCGCAATTTCGCGCTGAAGATAGAATCGAAGAAACCAGAAACATAATAGTATCGGGGTTAGCCTTTGAGGTGCTAATAGGTTTCCTTCTTTCGTTATCTACGATATTATCCGCAGATTATGTGGCAACCAGCTTTTTTAATCGGCCGACCATTGCCCCCTTAATTCAGGTGGCTTCTGTCTACATTTTCACAGGAGGACTGATCGCCGCGGCTACTGCAGCGTTTACAGGTTTTGAAAAGATGGAGTTGAATAGTATAATGATTGTATGCCAAAGTATCTTCAGAACCTTCTTGATAATAGCTTTAGTGCTTATGGGTTTAGGTACCTCTGGAGCAATAATAGGATTCGCATTTGGAACCATAATTGCAGGTATAATCGGACTCATTATAATCTGGCAATTATACTCGCGGCTCCCAAGGACCACTCATCATAGCCTTGAAATAAAGGCTTACATATCCACGATGCTAACTTACGGGTTGCCTCTTTCGTTAGCTACAATAATCATAGGCGTACTCCCACAATACTACGTTGTACTACTGCCCATCTACTATGCAGCAAATAACAACACCGCCATAGGTAATTACGGTATAGCGATGAATTTTGTGGTTCTCATAACTTTCTTTTCAATGCCGATAATAACGATGCTTTTTCCAGCATTCTCGAAACTAAACCCTTACAAAGATAAAGATTCCTTACGGATTATTTTCCGCCTTTCAGTCAAGTACGCTTCCCTTTTTGTTGTACCTGTATCATTCCTAGTGATGTGCCTAGCAGTACCAGCCGTCAGCACATTATTCGGAAACACCTACGAATCAGCCGCTCTTTTTCTTGCCCTGCTTGCAATACAGTATCTATTCACCGCTTTTGGTAATCTAAGTATAAGCGGCTTACTAAGCGGACAGGGAAAAACAGGTTTTGTACTAAAAACCTCGATATTAACTGGCCTCATCGGATTTTTATTAGGTTACTTTGCGATAATCGCTTTTGGCGTATTAGGTCTTATCTTGACAACAATAATAGCCAGTGTACCCAGCTTAATACTGGGGATACGTTTCATACAAAAAAATTATGATGTTTCTATAGACTGGGTTTCATCCGTTAAAATTCTTTCTGCTTCAGGAATAACCGCGCTAGTTACCTACGTGTTTATTTCCATAATTACCCTTCCGAGCTGGATACAATTACTCCTTGGTACATTGCTTTTTGTAGGCTTATTCACTGTGATGGTTTTACTGTTTAAAGCAATAGACAAAAACGATCTAACGATCCTTAGCCAAATGACCACGAGTCTGGGCGGAGTAGGATTAGCGTTTAGAAAAGTCATTTCATTACTTGAAAAAGCAATGGATTTGCTAAAAAAATGAAACTTTCAATAATTGCTATTTTACGCTAAATAGTTGCTTGAAAACCTCTACGTTTACTTTTTTGGCTTTTAACATTATAGTTGATTCTCTTAGGCGATCAATTAGTAAAGTGTCTGTAGGCTCAAATAGGCAACCACAAAACAAGATATACTTGGTTAACCGCTTTTTTGAGTGGCAATCCAGCTTGCAATACGAGGTATTCTTAATGAATAGTTTGCCTGAAACAGTTCCCAATCATGTGAAGGTATCATTCTTTGAGTATCAACGAAAGGAATGGGAAAAAATTCTTGCGTCATCTAAAGATAATACCGCTGAAGAAAAGCAGGTGGATTTTGCGCAACATTGGGAAAGCGTGAGTAGTTACGCATTGGCGAGAATAAAAGAAATTGATCAACAACTAGAACAGTTGAAGCTTAATCCATCTGTATAGCATCCAAATAAGCCCTTATCAAAATGCATTATTTTAGCGTTAAATTGTGTTTAATGAGTCAAGTGCTTGCCTGTTTCTTATAAAAAGATCTAAAATGGAAGCACATCTGTTAATAAAGCGATAATGTTTAAATCAACGGTTGAGAATATTGACCTGAGTAGCCTGTGCTACTTTTGTGGGCAAAATTACTTATATCCGCTTCTATCAAGAAGGGATCTGATAGCTGCATTTCCACATGATCAAAACTAACCATTAAATAAAGCACTATTGAACATTATTCTCGCTTTTATAACAACTTTTTCGAAAATAACCCATCAATTTTTAGAATATGAATAATTTACATTAAGTACCTAACGTTTAACGTCAGCTAAAGTGTCCATCTGCCTCAGGCTTGAGCCTTTTTCCCGTCTCTTTTTGGCTTGTATTAAAAGTAACCAATCTTAACAGGTTACAAAATCAAATTTGGAGTTGAAATGATGAAAATACTCGTGACAGGCGCGGCAGGAATGCTTGGAAGCGCCCTTTGTCCCACATTGACTCAAAGAGGCCATGAGGTGCTTGCAACTGATATTGCCACCGAAGATGATAAAATAGGATATCTAGATGTTAGAAGCCACAGACAAATAGAAGAAATAATAGAAAAAACTCAACCGCAGATGGTAATGCATTTAGCAGCTGAAACGGATGTCGACAGATGCGAAATTGAGCCTGATCATGCTTTTCTTACCAATACCGTTGGCACCCAAAATGTTGCGTTAGTCTGTCAAAGAAAAAATATCGAGCTTGTATATATCAGTACAATAGGTGTTTTCTACGGCGACAAATTTGAACCCTACACAGAATTCGACAATCCAAATCCAATTAATGTATACGGCCAAAGCAAACTAGAAGGAGAAAAAATCGTTCAGCGTTTACTGCAAAAATATTATATCGTACGTGCGGGATGGATGGTCGGAGGCGGTCCACGGAAAGACAAAAAATTCATCGGCAAGATAATGAAACAAACCAAAGAATTAAAATTAATTAAAGCAGTTAATGATAAAATTGGAAGTCCAACTTACACGTTCGATTTTTCCAAAGCTTTGGGAGACTTAATTGAAACCGGCTTCTATGGTCTTTATCACTGCACAAACAAAGGCTATGCCTCGAGATATAATGTTGCGAAAAAGATTGTCGAATTAATAGGACGACCAGATATAACCGTGGAACCTGTAAGTTCAGCATATTTTCCTTTACCCGCAGCTAGAGCTAGATCTGAAATGTCAAGAAATTATAAATTTGAATTGCTTGGGATGAACCAGGTCAGGAATTGGGAAAAAGCTTTGGAAGAGTACATCGAGCTCTATTGGGGTCATTGGGGTCAAGAACAGCTAGACCAAAAAATACCGTTGACACTACAAGTACCTTGATAGCCATGAAAGTCAAGAATAATAAAATCGTAGTGGTGAGTTTTACCTTCAACTACCCAGCAATGGCGTAAATAAGCCAATAGTCAGCAGATTAGTCCAGTAAGCGTTAAAGAAACCTTTAGGAAGCGATGGCATTTTTACATTGAAGTCTTTGACTCTACTATTCTAACATTCTAAACGGTTTTACTTTTTCGAGACAATTTTAGTATCTTTCTGGGTTCATTATATGCGGATTGCTTACGTAGGAACCATGGGCATTCCCGCTCATTACGGCGGATTTGAAACCTGTGTAGAAGAAGTCGCTACGCGACTCGCCAAACAAGGGCACGAAATAACTGTATACTGCGGATACAGAAACTCTGACCTACGACTGAACGCATATAAGAATATACAGTTAGCTTACGTGCCATGTCTTAAGAATAAATTTTTAGACTTTCCTTTCCGAGGGTTAGTATCTACATTCGATACATTAGATGATAATTTTGACATAATACATTTCTATGGTTCAGATGCTTGGCCCTTCGCGTTTTTACCGCGAACAACGTATTCCAAAACTGTACTTAGCCTTGATAGCCTACCTTGGAAAAGAACAAGTTATCCCCTATGGGTAAGAAAAATTCTTAGCTGTACCGCGCGTTTTGCATTGTACTTTCCGCATCAGACAACTGTTGATTCAAAGTATGTGCAAGAGTGGTATTCAAAAAATTTTGGGAAATCACCTGTTTATGTTCCGTATGGTGCTAACATAAATTTATCAAAAATTGACACTGCTTTTTTGGAAAAAAATAATCTTACAATTAAAAGATACATACTTTTCGTCGGTAGGCTAGTCTATGAAAAGGGTGTTCATTATCTAATAAACGCTTTTAACCATATCAAAACAGACTTCGAATTAGTTATCATAGGCGGAGACCCATATGGCGACGAATATGAACGCTTTTTAAGAAAAAAAGCCAACCAAAAAACAAAGTTTTTAGGATTTGTCTACGGCAGAGACTTTGAGAACCTTTGCAAAGGCGCATACCTTTATGTTACACCTTCCATGCTTGAGGGCACATCGCCTGCTCTGCTAACAGCTATGGCTTTAGGCAAATGTGCATTAGTCAGCAACATCCCAGAAAATTTGGAAACAATCGGTGACGCTGGTTTCTCCTTCCGAAGCGGTGATGTTCAGGATCTTAGAATGAAGCTTGACTTCCTGTTAAAAGAACCTGATCTTGTTGACCAAATGCAAGAAAAAGCAGTGACTCGAATTAGAGAAAATTATGACTGGGATTTAATCGCAGGAAAATTAGAACAAATTTATTATGGCCTAATAAAGAAAAAGTGATAATATGACTGTTTTCCTGAGCTTATCTACCTATGAAAAATAGGAAAAGAAAACGGGCATACGCTCTAAAATTAACGCTGTTTTGCTTGTTTTAATTAATGCCAATAGAAACCCCGCCGATCGCGGTGTTACCCTCAAAATGGAAAGCATGAAATTTCTTCTTACAACAAGCTTCTACCCACCCTATCATCTCGGTGGAGACGCTATTCACGTCAAATACTTATCCGAAGAACTACAAAGTAGGGGCCATGAAGTACACGTTCTATATAGCTTGGATGCTTATACAGTCAAGAAAAAACATTTTTCCCAAAAAAATGAACAAACAGAAATCTATACTTATCCAGTTAAAACGCATTTTAATTCGAGTTCATACGCCGCATACCTCTTAGGGAATTCTACGGCAATAACAACAAAGTTTGATAGTTTAATAAACCAAATCAAGCCAGATGTCATTCACCATCACAATATTTCTTTGTTAGGTTATAACCTGCTAAAGAAACGTAGTAATTACCTCAACCTCTTCACAGCTCATGATTATTGGCTAGTTTGCCAACAAAATAACTTGCTAAAAGGAAGGGCAGTCTTATGTCAGCATCAACATAAAGGTTCATGTTTTTTTTGTTCCCTCAATTGCAAGCGGCCTCCTCAAATTTGGAGGTTATTTACGGGATTCAAGAAAGCTATTGAAGATATAGACCTAATAATCGCTCCAAGTAATTTCGTTGCAAGAATACTTAAAAATAAAGTTAGTGCGAAAACCATAGTATTACCCAATTTCGTGCCAACACCACCCAGTAACATTGGTCCCGCAAATTTTGAGAACTATTTCCTTTTTGTTGGAATGCTGGAGAAACATAAGGGCATACTAGATTTACTGCAGGTAGTTAAAGACCTTAAGCGAGCGATAAACCCTAAATTGGTAATACTAGGTGAGGGTAGCCTCAAGAATACCGTTATTGGTTTCACTAAAAAAAATTCGTTATCAAGTTCAATTTTTTACAGAGGTTTTGTGGAGAAAAAAGAAGAGCTTTATCCGTTGTATAAGAATGCTTTAGCATTAATTATTCCTTCAATCTGTGCGGAAAACGCTCCCTTAACAGCTTTAGAGGCGCTTTCAGTTGGTTCACCCGTTATAGCTTCAAATGTTGGTGGATTGCCTGAAATTGTTGGTAAATATGACGAAAAATTACTTTTTAATAATTGGATTGAACTTGAAAATATTTTATTGAATTTTAAGAAGACAAATCTTGATTCTGAAAAAGCAAAGACAGTATACTACCAAAATTTCTCTGCCGACGCATACGTTGGAAAGTAC
>CAYPGY010000053.1:0-14567 GCA_964410435.1 uncultured Candidatus Bathyarchaeia archaeon | reverse complement strand
GGCAAAATGTCCCACTTGTGGAAAAGAAGTAAAAACAGCAAAGAAAACATGGAAGATGGCTGGTAAACCAGACAAGAAAGGAAAACGCACACAACTTACCATCGCACTCTATGATTGCTGCGGTAAGACTTTCCGTGAAGTCCTAGATAAGAAAAAGATCTAAGCATAAGTCTTCCATATTTTCTTTTTTTCATTTTTTCACCGCTATCCCTTCTGTGGGTACCTTGCCGCTACAACAAACGTTTAATTGCTAATTTAATGCCAATTTGTTTGGATAAGGAGTATCTTCTTTTTTGAATCGCAAACGAGACCGCATACAGGTATTAGCCGAAATTTTATCTATCTGCAAGACGCCGCATACTAAGACGTCCATTAGGCGCCATACAAACGTATCATACGAGGTTTTGCAAAGCTGTATTTTCCAGCTTGTTAAGCGTCAGTGGCTGCTACAAGCTAGCGAAGGGTACGATCAAAAAAAATTTATTACCAGCTCTGAAGGCAAGGCTTTTTTAGAAAAATGGCTTGAGCTACAGCAAATAGTAGATTTAGATAATAAACCAGCACCTAAAATTCAAGCAATCAAGGCTTCGTGGCGCATAGTCGAGTAGAGATTGCGTCTTTGCCGTTAAGTAACCATTCTACGCGTTCGGGACATAATCCGTTAACAACCAAGCATTCAATGGACCATTTTTTTAGCAGACTTGGAACAACCAAGTCTATACTCGTGCGCGTTTTAAGTGCAGATAACGCCTCGATCGAAACCTCTCTTAGCAACATCGCGAATTTTTCGCTTTTAGGATCAGCATTGTAAATGCCGTCCACATCTGTTACAAACAGTACTCGCCCAGCCCCCAGTCTATACGCTAGGTAGAGTGTGATGGAATCTGAAGTAACATCCCAAGAATTCTCAACGGGATCATCCTCAAACATGACTTGGGAGGGCAAAAAAATTGGCAAATATCCAGCGTCGCATGCAGCTAAAGCTCGGTCAAATTGTCGCACTATAACGGAACCAGCAGCTAGGTCAGACAGGAGAAGCCCATATTGATCCATAGCCAAAATCGCCATTCTGTGAGAAACATGCTTATCTAAAGAGAATTGACTGTCTAATTTGCGGACGGTATCAGCGAAGTCTCCGCCTCCGGGAACAACCAATAACTTATGGGTTTTAGACATCATAGCCAATTTTAGCATTAAAGACCGTAGCTTCGGGGGCTGTGAGGATAAGCTACCGCCTATTTTAAGGACGGTTAAGGCCATTTGATGGGCTCCTTTAAAATTTTATTAGCTGTCATAAACGCAACCCCCACTGCCGGCGTAGCCAGCACAGCCTCAGCGGGTAAAAGCTCGTCTAAATCAACAATCCTGTCTGCGCCTATTGCTTCCGCTGCTTTTCTGGCAAGAAAATCCTTGCCTAATCCAGTAACCAGAATAGGTAAATCGCTATCAGTTAGCCTCTTAGTGTTTTGGTATACCCTGCTTAAGCCGTCAGTGATCTGCGTAATTTGCCGACTGTAAACGTAGCGCGCGAGCTCTACGATTTCTTGGTCAGTCAGCATCTCTGCATCGGCACAAACTAAACGCGATAATCGAGCCTTTGCTTCAAATTCGGTTCTACCCCGACCGTCCGCTGTTTCAGCCGAAAAATCAGCAGCCGAAATATGCCCAAGGATCAAATAAACATCGCCTGATGTGGCAAAAAGCTCCGAAGAAACACCCGAAACACCCCCACGAATAGGCACCGATTGGACAATAGCGGCAATGTTTGTGCGCAAGCTGCCAGTGTAAATTAGTTCCCCCACCAGAAGCTTGTCCAAATCTGTTTTGCCCTTTGCCGCGATTCTTCCACTGATTACTGGAATTATGCTTGTTGTGGTACTTCCAACATCTACTATTACAGCGTTTTTCAAATGTTTAGCAATAAGCCATCCTGTCGCTGCCCAATTAGCTGATGAAACAGAAAGATGATTTCTCTGTGCCTCATCTACGGAAACCAACTCAGCGTCAGAGTTCAAGACATAAATGTTAATGTCTGGATAGGCTGCATTCACACAGTCAAGTATGTGTTTTACGCCTTCCCTTTTAGTCTGGTAAGCGTCAGATAATTCGGCGGTCATGGTTACGCCGACAGCGTCAAGTTTATCCGTATTCAGCTTTTTATTTAACGATAAAAGTACATTCGGTAGCTGTTGAGGGGTCTTCCAAACTGGGAAGTACTGTGATGCAACCCTGATGGATGCATTACCATTGATTATTTGTAAAAGGGATGCTTTTGTGTTTGCGCCGCCTACATCGTAACCTAACACAGTAACCAAATTTATCCCTACCCCAATATGCTGTGAAGGCTCTTTTTAGCTTCTTCTAGACGCAGAAAAGCATCCTGCAAACTATCACCCTTGCCCAGCAGTAAAGCCGTAGCTTTATCGGTTTTTGCAAGTGGAAAAGGCGGGCAAACCACGGGGGTCTGTTTAGCTGTTTTAAGGAAATCCCCTGTTGTGGGCTTCTTAGTTTCAGATTTTGAGAAGAAAGCAACTGAAGAAAAAGCACATTTTTCGGGCAATATGGATTCAACAACCGCATCCACCAATGCCTTAGCAACGTTGAAGTCGCATGCTGCATGTAACCCCACATAGGACGTAGTTAAACGAGGGTTAACATCAACAACGTATATGCTATCATCCGCTAATATGACATCAACACCTACATAGCCCCGAAGCCCATTAAAGGATTCAACTAAATGCTCTGCTAAATATAGCGCTCTATCTTTAAGCGGATGGTCCAGAGGGACGCAGCCGCCAGTGTAGCAGGATTCACCTTTCGCCGAAGCAAGGGTGATCTGCTGCTTGTTTAGGCTTATAGCAACGGCTTTTGTTCCATTTGAGATGACGCTGACGCTGGCTGCCAAACCATCAATATATTCTTGAACTATAAACTGGGGATTTAACGAGTGTTTTCTTATTTTTTGAATTGCTACGTCTATTTCGTTTTCTGTTTTTACAAGACTTATTGCGGAGCAGCTTGTACCATCGATAGGTTTTAACACGATTGGGAAGCGTAGTTCTTTACTTATGGCTGTTTTAATATCAGTTACTTGTTCGCTGATGTTTAGTAGCAGCGTTTTTGGTGTAGCGTAACCGTTTTTTTCCAACCAATTGGTCAAGTCTGCTTTTCCTGAAACGGCTAAAATAGCGTCGGAGGTACAGTTAAGTGAAATTTTTTCTGTTTGCTCAGCTGATTTAACGAGTTTATGTAGTGTTTGATCTGTTTCTGGAGCGATAATTAGAAACGCATCGTTACTTTCAGCTGAATCCTGAATGATCTTTTGGGGTTCAACCAAAGTAGAAACAGGTATTATGCGGTACGTGTCAAGTGGCAAATTAGCTTTCGATATGCGCTCATCCAGCAGAACCGTCACCTCATGCCCTGCAGCCGAAAAATCGGCGGTTACGCATCGAAGCATCGCATAACCCTCAGCTAAAATACTTGGAGAAATGGAATGCTGTGCATAGCCGCCGCCTGAAACGTATTCGTAAACGAGTATCCTCAATTCGGTACCTTCAAAAGCCAAACTGCGAAAAACACAGTTAAATCTTTATGTAGCTAAATCAGCCAAAAAAGCAGAAATATGCCTGCTCTTAACGTGGGGCATAACAACAACGCGGATACAGTCGTAACGTGGAATGTAAGAGACGTACCAGCCTTTGCGCCAAAGCGTTTCTGATAGCTTTTTTGTGTTATCGGCTTTGAAGGCTACGATGTTTAGCTGAGGATTACATAACAGGCGATAACCATACTTTTCTAAGCCTCTAGCGAGGATCTGCGTGTTATTTATGCAGTTGCGAACGATTTTTGTGTATCCCTCAACTCCCAGCGCTTTAAACACAGCCCAAGCAGATGCTACTGAGGCGCCACTTCTTGTACCGACAAAAGTGTAGTGACATTTATCGGAAAGATATGGCGTTTCCGTTCTTAGGTAGTCCAGTATTTCTTTGTGGCGGAAGAGGATACCGCCTGCGGGGATGGCAGCCATACCCATCTTATGTGGGTCTACAGTCATGGATTGGACGCCTTCAAGCTGGAAATCGAATGCAAACGGTTTCTCTAGGAAAGGTATGACTAAGCCGCCGAATGCTGCATCAACATGTAAATGAACATTATTTCTTAAGGCGATCTCTGAGAGCGCCTGTATTGGATCAACTGCACCTGTTTCAGCGGTTCCAGCGGTACCAATGATGGCAACAGTGTTCTTGTTAATCAGCTTTTCAACGTCTGCGGGCATAACTCTGTAGTTGCGATCGAGTGGCGTATAAACTGGTTTGATACCGAGCAAGCTGCAGGTTTTTGTGAACGAAAAATGTGCTGAATCTGGCAGAATTATCTCAGGGTCGGTAATGTTTGCCTTTTTTTTCGCAGCTAAGATGGCAAGAAGGTTTGCCTCTGTACCGCCAGAAACCACAAAACCGCCTGTGTTCTTTCCGTGCAGTAAACTGCTTAATTGTTCAATTACTTCCCGCTCTATTTCTGCGGTTGCGGGGAATAATGCTTGGTCGCCGAGGTTAGATTCAAAGAATTGCTGATACGCATTTTTAGCGACTGGATGGGGCAATGTACACATCGAGCAAAGAATGCGCCCGCTTGCGTAACGATTGTTTTGTTTATTACGATTTTTTAATTCAGCTAAAACGTCCTTTGCAGGTATTCCTTTAGGCTGCATTTTTAGGCCTTCTCTGCCTGTTTAACTGCCGCTACAAGCTCAGCAACAAGTTCTTTAGTTATATGACCTTTGTTTCGATCGCTATGGGTACAGGCGGCTCCTCTAAAACCTACTATGTCGGCGCCTAAACCGTAAACTATGGGAATATCTTGCTTTCTTAACGAACCCGCGAGCGCTGCCTTTATCCCAAGCATGTGCGATTTATCAACAAAAGCCTTTAGTTGAGCGTTAGTTTGGTAAGTGAATAAGGTTCCATTGTTTTTTATAGCTGTATCAAGCATCGCTATATCTGCAGAGGCTTGATGGGCAATTTCTGGGATAAACTCGGGGTTTAATGTGCCGATTTTTTCTGCATCAGCGTAGCCTGCAGCAACCACTTTTATGGCAGGGTTGTAGTCTTTTACAGCTTTAGTAACTTGTTTAAGTAGGAAAACTGCTTCCTCAGCAGTTTTTACGCCATAGAGACCTACTTTGATGTAATCAACACCCAATGTTGCTGCACCAAGAGCTGCAAGCGATATAGTGCCCGGAAGATTTGGTACATCGCCTATTGCGCAGCTTACTTCAAGCGGCTTAGGCGTCAGCTGTTTAATATTTTTGATAACCCAAGGGTAATTTGCGCCCAACGCGCCTTCAAGCGGATTCTTAACATCGATTATATCTCCGCCGCCTGCAATGGTTTCCTTAGCTTCGGCTTCGTTTATTGGGCTAATGAGTAGCTTCAATTGGGCATCACAAACATGCGGCTATTTGGTGCCTTTAAAGCTTTTCCTAAGCTGAAGAATTACTGAAAGAAAAAATTAAAGAAAAATATGGAGATTAGGCTTTTCCGATTGTCACGGAAATGTCTTGTTGGCTTCCTTCACGTATCACGGTAAAGGTAACGGTTTGGCTAGGTAAAGTGTACCGCTCAAGATATGAGAGCAAGTCATCAGTGTTCGCGATTCGTACATGATTTATTGCGATTATTATGTCTCCGCCGACGATTATGTTTTCGCCCAGTATTGCCTTGTATTGGTTTCCACCTTGTAGACCGTTGTTTGTTGAAACGCGTTCTACCAAGTAGCCGTATGTTACGCCGACACCCATGGCTTGAGCAATCTGATAATTCATATCTACACCTTCCGTACCTATTGATGGGTGATTATCATATGAGCCATTCTCGATCAATATGGAGATTTCACGCATAATCGTTGATGAAGGAATTGCGAAACCTAGCCCTTCCGAGTTACTGATACCCGCAGTAGTTATGCCAACGACTTCGCCGGCATAATTTAGCAAGGGACCACCTGAATTTCCGGAATTAATGGGTGTACTGGTCTGGATCGTGTCGGCGATAGATATTGTTGTTCTGCCTGAATTGCCGGATTCAACTATGGTTCTGCCTAAAGCGCTTATGATACCCGTGGTCAGTGTTCCTTGGAGACCATACGGTGAACCGACGGCGATAACTGGGTCGCCCACGTTTAGAGAGGCTGAATTAACCAAAGTAAGACCTACGGCACTGGAAGGAATATTTGCTACTGAGAGCACCGCTAAATCAGCTTTAGGGTCTGAACCGAGTACCGTTGCTTCGTAGCTGTCACCATCTGCAAAGGTTACAGTGACGTTTATAGCGCCCTCAACAACATGATTGTTTGTCACTACGACTTTCTGGTTGTTAACTACTGTAACGAAACCTGATCCCTGCTGCGATGAATATGCCTGTTGACCGAATATTGTGTATCCAAGCACGATGTCCCTGATAACGACCACTGAGGGCTTTACCGCTTGATACAGTTGAGCTAACGAAATGTTATCGTTTAGTAGGTATGTTTGTGTGTTAGCCCCTGAGTTATATCCCTGATACAAGCCGATTTGGGATTGCAGGTCAGTTACTTTGTTGTTAAAATCTGCATAGGTTACTGCGTAGCCGATTCCGCAGCCAGCAATTAAGCCCACTATGAGGACGGCGACGATCACTACTGTTGAGAAGCGACGTTTTAGTTTCTGTGGTTCAGGTGGTGGAGGCAGCGTTGGTGTTGGTGCGGGTAAGGAAAGTGGAGGCGAGTCGGTAGATGATGCTTCGGGTGATTCCATAGACATCACGTTTAGGTGTTATAGAACTCGTCGGATGTAAATATTAGCTTCTTACAGGCGGGGCAAGTGTCTTCAGTGATTTTAATGAGTGAATCGCAATGTGGACATTTACTGGCTTTCTTCGCCAAGTGTAAACCCGGTTTTTCTTTAATTACGTTCCCGTCTTTTAGAAGTATCATTCGTTCGCTATGTCTAGCAGCGTCTGTATCGTGTGAAACCATAATGATTGTGGTGCCTTGCTGAATGTTGAGTTTAGCGAGTAGCTTCATGATTTCAAGCTTATTCTTTGAGTCAAGGTTTCCTGTAGGTTCATCTGCAAGGATAATCGCAGGATTATTCGCTAAGGCTCGAGCAATCGCAACTCTTTGCTGTTCACCACCGCTTAAACGCTGGGGACGATGATTCTCTCTACCGGTAAGGCCAACCAAGTCAATGAGTTCTTTTGCACGTTTCTTTCGCTCGTCCCTTGATTTGATTTTGCCCTCCATCGGCAGCTCAACGTTTTCTATCGCGTTAAGGTAGGGCAGTAGGTTGAAAGATTGGAATACAAAGCCCATCTTGTCCCGCCTAACTTTGTATAGTTTATCCTCAGGCGTCGCTGCGACATCTGTTCCGTCTATGAGTATTTTTCCGTTTGTGGGTTTGTCGATGCATCCGATTATGTTGAGTAAGGTGGTTTTTCCTGAACCTGAAGGACCCATAATAGCTATGAATTCGCCTCTGTTAACGGTCAAGGTAAGGTTGTTTAGGGCGTTAACTGAGCGTTTTCCCAGCATGTAGGTTTTCTGCAGGTTCTGTATCTGCAGGATTGGTTCTTTTGTGACTGTTTTACTCATATCGCATTGCCTCCGCTGGTCTGATTTTTGCTGCTCTCCAAGCAGGATACAAGCTCCCGATTACGCCAAGCGCCAACGCTGCGCCTAGCGTCTCCAGCATAAGTGTAGGCGTTATGCTGACAGCAACCGATGATGACGCTGGATTTGCCATTGGGCCACCAAAGCCCATGCTGCCGCTAACTGTCGGAAGTAAAAGTGAGGATAAGGTTGGCGCCGCAAATGTTGCGATAACTATGCCGACTGCTCCTGCTACTGCACTAAGCACTAAGCCTTCTACGAGGAATTGGCCCATGACGACTTTGTTGCTGAATCCGATCGCTTTGAGTGTACCGATCTCTTTTGTGCGTTCCCGAACTGTATAGAGCATAACGAAGAGTACAATCATGCTTGTAGCGGCGACTACCACTATGATTTCCTGTGTTGCAGTGGCTTGAGTGGATGCAAGTGATGATTCCGCACTGGTTAAGGCCGCCTCGTATCTTGATTTCTGCTGCTGTAGCTGGTTTAGCAGTTCCTGCTGGGTGGTTACTGTCAACTCTGAGTGGAGAGACGAAATTTCTGATGCAACAGTATCAACAATGTCGGCGTTGTCTGTGAAAACCCTCATGCTGGTTATGTAGTCGGTGTTGTTGGTGATTCTCTGTGCATCATCGATATTCATGTATAGGGTTTGGACGTTTTCATTTGATGCAGGCGTATAGATACCTACTACTGTGAATGTTTCGTTAACGACTGTTATGGTGTCGCCGACTTCTGCGTCGAAGAATCGGGAATTATTCTCGCTGAGTAAAACCACTCCGCTCTCGCCCGCGTTAAGACTTCTGCCGGAAATAATGTTAGTAGGCAAAATATTGTAGTTGTTGATTAAATCTGAAGTTAACGATATACCTTCAATGGTGTAATCAACGACTAATGTGGTGAATTCTCGACCCATAAAAGTGGTTGTTATGTTGCTGCTGCCTTCTGATACGGTCAAAATATTTTCAACCGCGGCTACTCCGCTAATGTCAGCTATATCACTATATAAGGTTTGGTTCATTGGAGTTGACGATCTGCCTCGTGGACCACCAAATTGGCCGCCGGTAGCTCCACCGCCGAATCCCCCGAAACTTGGGGTTCCACCGCTGCTTGAACTTGAGCTACCGCCTTGTTGATTGGGATAAAACCCTCCGTTTGGCGGCATCTGGGTTTGCTCACTGGATTCGTCAGGTCTGAAACCAAAACCAGCGAATCCTGAAGACATTGAAACATCGATCTGGCTTAATGTGGCGTTAATGGATTCGCTTGTAGCGTTTATTGTGGATCCAAGGTTGTTTGCCATAATATTGGTTTGTTCCTGATTAGCCATTAAGCCGGCGGGGATAGAAATCATGATCGATAACGAGATTGCTAATGCAACAATTACTAGTAATGATCTGACTTTTCGTCTAGAAAGGTTTCTTATTGCTCTGCTGATTATTCCCATCGCGTGTGTATCTCCTAAATTATTTGGAGTTTGGAGGTAGCCAAGAAGGAAAGTGAAGGGGTAATTTGGGCAGTTTTGGGCTTATGGCCGCTTTTTGGGGTTTCAGTTCCCTTCTTGGCTGTCTCTGGCTGCTTTTGGCTTGATGAATTATTAAATGATTTACCCAAATCCTACCCTAATCAAAAATCGCTGGGTACCTAAAGCATTAGACGTCAAAAGCGCTGTAAATGGTGAATTATCAGTTTTTCTGGTGGTTGAACAGTAGATTTGGGTAATCATTTATAACGTTAACCTGACAGACACTCAATAACAAACTGTCCTTTGCACGGAGCAACATAGCGTGTCGATTAATGCGCGTTCACTAAGGTATCTGCTTGGCTGGTTAATAGCTGGTACAAGGGGTGGACCGACGCGTGCAAAAATTATCGAGGCTTTGAAGGAAACGCCGCAGAACGCCAATCAACTTGCAACTCTGCTAAAAATGGATTACAAAACCATGCGGCATCATCTAGATGTTCTTGAAAAAAACAAGATGCTTACTTCAGTAGGCGACCGGTATGGGGCAACGTATTTTCTTTCACAGACTCTTGAGGACAATTATTCCTTATTTGAGGAGATTACCAGTAAAATCGGGAAAAAGTAGAAAAAGGAGAACAGTGAAGAGGGAAAAAATGATGACGAGAACTAAAAAAATCGGTATATTGCTTGCAGTTTTGTTAGCTCTGGCAGTATTGTTAGCGGTAGTTTTATCTTGCTACAAATTTGGCCAAATACCGTCACATGAGCCAACATCGCCATTCTCGCCTAGAGGTCAGGGAATTTTCCCGGGTGACTTCGAATTATACTATACTTTCCGAACTGTTCTCTCAACAATTAACATTGTGTTAACGGCGCTGCTGATCTTCAATTACCTCGGCATATATCGGAAAACACGATCGGAATTCACTTTGGGTCTGCTGTTATTCGCGGGGTGCCTGCTGGTTAAAGACGTCACGCTTAACCCGATCATTATCGGCCTCGGCGGATTCGGCTTGTACGGGTTAGGGCCCTTCGCGTTCATTCCTGACCTTTTTGAGATGACGGCGCTGCTTGTCCTGTTCTATTTAAGCGTCAAGTATTAAGCGCTCGCTTTTTCCTCTTCTCTTTATGGTTTTTTTAAATCTAAAATACCCGCAACTACGTAATATAAGTAGGCGAATCTTTTCCATGAGCACACATCAGTCACCTGAGCGAAAAGCAAACAGGTTAATCAGCGAGAAAAGCCCGTACCTTCTCCAGCACGCGTATAACCCAGTGGACTGGTACCCTTGGGGTGACGCGGCATTTACAAGGGCTAAAGAGGAGGATAAACCGGTTTTTGTATCCATCGGCTACTCTTCCTGCCACTGGTGCCACGTTATGGAAAAAGAATCCTTCGAGGATCCAACCGTTGCAAAGGTGCTTAACAGGGCTTTTGTGTGTGTGAAAGTTGACCGTGAGGAGCGTCCCGACATCGACGCCGCGTACATGGCTGTCTGCCAATCTATGGGGCGGAGCTGCGGTTGGCCCCTAAACGTGGTGTTGACGCCTGCTAAGAACCCGTTTTTCGTAGCCAGCTATATCCCCAAAGACGACCGCTATGGTTCAATCGGGCTGCTGAGCCTTGTTCCGCAGATTGAGCAGCTGTGGAAGAAAAGGCGGGTTGAACTTGAGGCGATGGGCACCGAAATTAAAGAGCGAATAACTGCTCAAAGAACTATTGCAGAGCAGGAGCCGATTGGGTATAAAGAACTTGATGAAGCCTTTGACCAACTCTATTTGGCGTTTGACCACGAAAACGCGGGGTTCGGCGATGTACCTAAATTCCCCCAGCCGCACAACCTGCTATTTCTCTTACGATATTACAGCAGAACAAAGCAGCCATCAGCATTAACTATGGTCGAGCGTACCCTGCGCAACATGCGTCTAGGCGGCATATTTGACCAAGTCGGGTTGGGCTTCCACCGGTACTCAACAGACGCAAAGTGGCTTGTTCCACACTTCGAAAAAATGCTCTACGACCAAGCATTAATCGCAATTGCGTATCTTGAAGCATATCAAGCAACCGCCGCCTTAAAATTCATGATAAGTGCCAAAGAGACGCTTGACTATGTCATAAAAGATTTATTATCGCCCCAAGGCGGCTTCTACTCGGCAGAAGACGCGGATAGTGAAGGTGAAGAAGGCAAATACTACCTGTGGACCGCTGAAGAAATCAATCAAGCGCTGCCGCCGGAGCTTGCGGATTTTGCAGTTAAAATTTTCGGGGTTAGCAAGGAGGGTAACTTTTTTGAGCCCGGCAAAGGTCGAAGCGGCAAGAATATTCTGCATATTGCGGTGCCGCTTGAGCAGATGGCCAAAGAAGGCAACATTACGGTCGATCAAGTTATTGGTAAACTAGGCCAAGCAGTCGGGTTCTTAGATAAGGCTAGGGCGAAACGTGTGCATCCCACAAAGGACACTAAGCTACTAGTGGATTGGAACGGCTTAGTCATAGCAGCATTAGCACGCGCATTCCAAGTGCTAGGCGACGTAAAGTACCTTAAAGCAGCTGAGACAGCCGCGGACTTCATACTCACAAATATGCAAACCAACCAACACAAGCTCTACCACAGATTTGCTGATGGCGAAAAAGCAATCGAGGGCTTTATGGATGACTACGCTTTTATGGTTTACGGATTAATCGAGCTATACGAAGCTGGATTCGACGAAAAATATTTGCATACAGGCGTAGCGTTAGCTAAAACTATGGTCAATATGTTCTGGGATGAGGAAAACGGCGGATTCTACTCTACAGCTAAATCCCAAGGTGAGGAGGTCCCGCGTTTGAAGCAGAGCTATGACAGCGCCGTTCCATCGGGAAATTCGGTGGCACTGCATGATTTGCTGCGTTTAGCTGCTTTAAGGGGCGATGTATCCTTTGGCGGTTACGCTGAAAAGCTGTTGAGGGTGTTCTCTATGGATATTAGGGGTTACCCGATGGGGCACACTTTTATGCTCTGTGGGCTTGATTATCTGCTGGGGCCAACCGCTAATGTAACATTAGTCGGCGACCTCGCGGATGAAGACACGAAAGCTATGCTGGCTGCATTAAGAAAGCAGTATTTGCCCAGCTTAACGGTTGTCTTGTGGACTAAGGCGAGAGCGAAGTCGGAGCCAGCGGGGGTAAGCTACAGTCAAATCGGCGGAAAAGCTACCGCTTACGTCTGTAAAAACCAGACCTGCGTGCCGCCAACAAGCGACATACAGCAAATGCTAAAGCACATCGCTATGCCTATACCTGAAGAAACCATGCATAAACCATAATAGCTTACGAGCGGAAAGGGTAGGCATGAATCCTTCACAAGCTAAACAGGACATAACAATCACACAGATGACCCGCGGCGAAGTCGACATTGCACTCGAGTGGGCGCAGAAAGAAGGCTGGAACCCCGGCTTACACGACGCTGAATGCTTCTACCAAGCTGACCCAACAGGCTTCTATGCTGCTAAACTAAACGGCGAAGTAATCGGTACAGTCTCGCTTGTGAAGTACCCCGTAGACTACGTATTTGAAGGGTTATACATCATAAAACCCGAATACCGCGGCAAAGGATTTGGCAGTCAGCTTCAGAAGTACGCGCTTGACTTATGTAAGGACAGGAATTTGGGGCTTGATGGAGTTTTGTCGATGGAGAAGCGATACGCCGACTACGGGCTAAAAGCAGCTTACAACAGCACTAGATACGAGGGCAAAGCCGACGGCCAACCCTCCAAATACTGTAAACCAATAGAGCATGGCGACTTCAAAGACGTAGCAGCATATGACAAGGCTTGCTTCGGCTTTGAGCGCGCAAGCTTTCTGGAGTGCTGGCTATTCCAAAAAGACCACACAAGCATGCTTATCCGTAACAGCAAAAGCGAAGTCAGTGGCTACGGCGTCATCCGTAAATGCCACAGGGGCTACAAGATTGGGCCGCTCTTTTGCGAAAGTGAAGGGGAAGCCGAATTGCTATACCACAGCTTAACCGCAGCGGTGAAAGGCGAAACCGTCTATCTAGATGTGCCTGAACCCAACGAGACAGGCGTACAGTTCGCGCAAATCCATAGCATGCTGCCAGTGTTCAGCACCTTACGCATGTACAGCAAGGCCGCGCCTGAACTACCACTGAACAAGATATTCGGGGTAACAACGTTCGAGTTAGGCTGATCAATTCTAAAAGTTCCGTGGCAACAACTACGAATTTTTGATCTATAAAGATTATTAATCTTTTTACAGAAACAACGAGCACAAAAAAAGAAGGGTTTAGATTAACCCTACAAGACCTAGTATACCAACGATTATGGCAATAATTCCAATAATTGTTTGGAATCCGCCTAACCATTTAGCAAGTTTCTCAAGGTATTTGCCTAATGCAGGAATGCTAGATAGGATGCCCATTGCCAGTATAAGACCAGCTATGATAGCGACGGTTCCTTGGATTAAGCTAAAGAAGACAATGCCGACGATGATTGCAATGATGCCGATAATAGTTTGGAATCGGCCTAGCCATTTTGCTACTTTCTCCAAACTTTTTCCTATAGCGGGTAATGAGGGTAGAAGACCTATTGCCAAAATAAGTCCAGCAATTATATTCATAATTTCAACAATCATGTCAATCACGATACTCCGTATTCGAATAACTTGCTTATAGATTTTATCGCTTGCTTGCTATGTAATTTATTTGTTGAACAAAAACGGAGTAAAAATAATTAGTAATAATTTAGGAAAACACAAATGGCGATTACGCCAAACTTAATAATGCACCTACTTGAAACGTAACAATAGTAATATTTACGGGATAAGTAGAATGAATAAACTAAACGGATTACTGATAATTGTTATTATCATTCTTTCGGTGACGATTTTGGTTGAGTTTGGCTATTTTCAGAGCCAAATAGACAGCTTAAAAAAGCAAAATCAACCTGAACTAAACCCCTTTATTGCAACTGGAATTCAGCAGATAACAAAATCAATCAATGGCCAATATGATGTTACCAGTTGGAACTTTACCTTTCAGTACATAGGCGAGAAAACCATTCAGAACGTAAATTTCTTTTTAGACAATCAAGACACGCCTTTCAAATCTGTACCCGAAGTAGCGCCAAACTGGATGTACACTTACATTTGGACGCCTGAAGACCTTACAGCTACTAGGATTGTTACGGTTTCTTGGCAGGGTGGAGTGCAAACCTTTGAATTCAAACCCTAAAAATAGTATTATATTTGTAATTCGAAATTGCCGAAAAATGCATTAATTCGCTTCTAAAGATACGTATTATAGAAAGTAAAGCCACAGTTATTCTTTGGTTTTTAATGGTAATGCTGCGTCAGTACACTTTTAGGGTATTGACCTATCAAGAGGTGCTTACAAAAGTAGACAAGAATACGGAAAAGTTCTTGAATAGTCGGGTTTTTACTCGTTTAATAAGTTAG
>CAYPGY010000052.1:0-14653 GCA_964410435.1 uncultured Candidatus Bathyarchaeia archaeon | reverse complement strand
TTTGCAGAAGATTGCTTTTTTTGTTCAGCAGGTGAAAAGCGTTGCTGTTTGGTTGTGGTGACAGTACAAGTTTGTTTAGCATGAACCGTTTTGTTTGCTAACTTATGTGTTGGTGTTGAATTTAGTCAGTGCGTTTATTTGTTTTTGGTAGCTCGAACTTGATGTAAGTGTAAAGAAAGAGGTTTATTCGGCGCTGATTTGGCCGAGTTGCTGGTTTCTGCAGATAACAAATTTGCCGATAGCCATCTGCGGCCGAATAGTGTTCGGGAACAACCCGCTGATGTAGCCCGGTAGAACTTCGTTGTATTTGACTTCTAAGATGTTATCCTGTTGCTGTAGTGCTTTCATGTTGCAGCAGTCGCAGCTAAAGAACCCATTAACACCACTAGAGGTCCTAAGACCGCTGTCAAAGGTTATTCGAACTGTGCCCACTTGGTGGATGTATGCTTCGCGGTCGTATTCTACAACCACAACCGGCCGCATAAGGTTACAGCGTGTTTCCACATAGAACTCTCTAAGCAGATGATTGTCCGATTCGGCGAGGAATTCAAAGGCGCAGTTGATTAATCGGTCAGCCTCTTCACGGGTGATACGCGTACTCTCCTTGAGCATGAAATATCCCACGCGGTTTTTGCGTTCGAACTTTATGAATTCGTCACTTTGATTGTAGATGCGGATACGGTATTTTTTGCGTTTGTAGATGCCTGATTCCTTATCGCCAAGGCAGGAATCGTAGATGTCGTCGAAGTATAGGCTCCTAACGTTGTAGCTGCTTTGGCCCTGCATGTGTGGATCTGGTTTAAGGACTGCTGAGAGTTTCCTCTGCAGAACCTGATATTCCAGTGGGTTGATTTCGTATTTTAATTCATGTCTCGGTTTTGGTTTAGTGTCTACTTCTAGCAACTCTGTTTTCTCCGAAAGATTTTGTTCCTGAAAATCACTAAACAAACAGCAGCCAGCAGCGCCATAGGTACGGCCCAAATCGGCCATGGGTAACCCGCAATCAGCGAATTATTCACCCTGTTAGCCTCGCCGGGCGTAGGTTCAATATTGTAGTTCCAGCTTGAACCGCCGTCAACGGTTCTGCCGAAAGAGACATCCTCCACTTGCTCGCCGAACTCAACTAAATCAACCAATGAACCGTCTGCTGCATAGAGCGCGATTGTTTCCCCATCCTCATCCAGCTTAAAGTTAGTATGCAAGTCTCCAACCCTAAAGTTGCCGTCTGCCCAAATCAGCAGGTAACCGTGAGCCTGAATTGTTACGTTGCTTGGAATCTGCCAGCGGTACGTTGTCAAGTTATCGGTTAGAAACATGCCGCTTACGTCAACGGCGTAGTCGGCGGTGTTGTAGAGTTCAATCCAGCCGCCGTAGTTTCCTTGGTCGCTTAGAATTGTGACTTTGTTATCCGCCATAAATTCATTGATCACAATGGGCGCAGAGGATGCGTCAGCTGCTGGAAAGGCCGCTAATAGGGTGAATAAACAGAAGGATAAAAAAAGACCTGCGGGTTTTGTGAGGTGTCTCACTTTGCGGCACGCTCTTTTTTACTTAGTTTGCGTCTGAGCTATAGCTCATTACCGAAGCGTCTTTTACGCCCTTGATTTTTAGCAACTCATCTACTTTGAGCATCTCTTTACTGCTTAATCTTACTTCAGCCATTAACTCTACGCCTTCAGCGTTGACTGCTCGGGATCTAACTTTATGCTTGGGTAATGATGCTTGAACAGATGCTTCGGCGTCGCTGCTATAGTGGGCTACCAGCAGGTAGGGGTCTGATCCCTTGATTTTGGCTTTGTCAAGTATCAGGAACATACCAGCGATTATCGGTACTCCAACTATGCCTACGATGTATAGTCCTGCCCCACAGATGATGCCAACTGTTATGGTCCAGAATGTGAAGACTATGTCTTTGGGGTCTTTGATGGCTGTTCGGAACCGTATGATGCTCAAGGCGCCGATCATGCCTAGTGACAGGGCTACATTAGAGCTGATTGGCAGCACAACTAAGGTGACGACGAGCCCCGTTAGAACTAAGCCTATGCCGAATTGTCTGTTATAAACTACGCCTTTGAAGGTTTTACGGTAGATAACAAGTATCAGCAGGTTAATCAGAAACGACATTATCAGCGCCAACACTACTCTGTCTACCGTTAATTCGCCGTACGTGGTTGATGTTGTTAAGAAATCGGTGATTAGCTGTTGTAAATCTGTCATTGTTGCTCACTGACGTTTTGGTTCATTGAGCCAAAGTTCAGCTATATAGATTAAATAGATTTTACAGGATTATACCCAAATTATTACAAAATTAAAGACAGCCCAGAAAGAATTGTGAACACGCAACAAACATCACAAATTGTATGGATCTATTTGTCTGTAGATGCTCTCATGGGGCAGCAGGTTTTCTACTTAACCTTTAAATGCACCTACTCAGTGCTTCCTTGTTGGTGAGGAGAGCCTGTGAAGCGGTCAGTGAACCCCTCTCCCTTCTATCTGGGGTTTTGTTGACCGTTGGAGTAGGAACAGACTCACCATTTTTCAGTAACATTTGGGGAAAGGCGAATTAATCCGCGGCTCCATATTAGATGAAAAGCTTACTTGATTGGGGCCTCAAGAATAGATGAGAAAATCTTCGCTTTCCAAATTACTCGCCTTAACCCTTGTTTTAGCGATCGTAGTCAGCTGCAACTTAGCCGCAGCAACATTGGTATTAACAGGAAACAATCGTAGCGGCAGCACCAGTGCATCGGCAAGTAACAAATCAGCAGTCACCAATCACGCGGGACAAATACTTTCACCTCAGACAGATATCAACTGGACCGCGAGTGCATTATGCAGTTTCGCTGACAGCACAGGTAACTTTGAAGTCATCGTCGGCGTGGACAATAGCACCCGCAGCTACGACACCGTAGCAGCCCTCGCAGGCCAAAACGGAGGCAGAATAACTCAAACCCTAAACATGGGTGAAGAAAACGCGTTAGTAGTAGAATTATCTACCCTTGTCGCGTCAGAATTTGTTAACCAAATCCGCAGCACAGGTGTATGCAGCTACATTGAACCCAACGGCATGTATCAGGTTACCTCAACAGCTAATGACCCCTACTATAATCTACAATGGGGCCTTAGACGAGTCGGGGCCGACGCTGCATGGAACACTACACTTGGCAGCAGCGACTTACTTGTGGCCGTAATCGACACAGGCGTCGACTACACTCACCCTGATCTTCAAGCAAACTATGTACCGCTCGGCTACGACTGGATAAACAATGACAATGATCCCATCGATGACCACGGGCACGGCACCCATTGCGCAGGCATAATCGCCGCAACCATAAACAACAGCATCGGCGTCGCCGGAACGGCTCAAGTGAAAATAATGGCTGAAAAAGGCCTCAGTATCACAGGTGAAGGCTCCTATGCTGCTTTAGCTAACTGTATTATCCATGCAACCAACGCAGGCGCAGACATCTTAAGCAACAGTTGGGGAGGATCATCTGATAGCAGCATAATCTCCTCCGCGATTGCCTACGCCAACGCTCACGGCGCCCTAGTTCTGGTGGCTGCGGGCAACGAAAACACCAATATGAACTCTTATCCCGCTCAATATGACGACGTGATCGCTGTAGCTGCAACCAACACCAGCGACACCAAAGCTTCGTTCAGCAACTACGGCACCTGGATAGATGTCGCTGCACCCGGAGTAATGATCTACTCTACCATGCCCACCTACAATGTCACAATGAACAACCAGCCCCGATTTACCCGAACATACTCATACGCTAACGGGACCTCCATGGCTTGTCCAATGGCTGCCGGCGTAGCAGCGCTGATTTGGAGCAAGTACCCGGCAATGACCGCCGAGTTTGTACGTGAACATCTGGAATCAACCTGTGACGATATCGGGGCAGCAGGATTCGACGAATACTTTGGCTATGGAGTCGTAAATGCCCAGCGCGGCGTCGAACAATTGCCCCCTCTGCATGATTTGGCTGTTAGAACATGGATTAAACCATCCTACGTAATGCTTGGAAAAGCTGAAGCTTTTAGCTTAACAACAATAAACCGGGGCTTACTGGATGAAGTAAATGTGCATGTTAATTTGGTAGTGAACGGCAAAGTCGTAAACTCCACTACCATTCCATCTTTAGGTGCCTACAAGACCAACACAACTATACTAACATGGACTCCAAGTGCAATCGGAGAGTACAACATTACTTACTCAGTTACACCTAGCACAGGCGAAACCGATCTTAACAACAATAACCTCTCAACTAAATATACAGTGGTAGCTGCCCCAGACCCAGCTAATTGGACTCAGATAGTAACTAACCCCAAAACTGGAGTCGGTTACAACATGAAATCCGCTAGCAGCCAACTGCACGAGGGAGTTGTATTCTTCCAAGTCTCATATTATTCTAAATGGAGTAAAGCAACTGAGGACATAGACGTTGGCATAATGATTGACGCTGACCAGAATGTTAGCACAGGTATGCCGCTTGATTATTACCCAAACCAGAATGACTACATTGGGACCGATTACATGATACTGGTTGGGTGGGAAGGCACCGAAATTTGGATGTGGAACCAAACAAACCGGAGCTTTGACATGAGCAACCCAATCCAAATACTGTATCTTGATGCCCCCGATAATTCAAACACGTTTATTGTCGGTGTATCTGCAAAGGATCTGCATACCTCGGGACAGTTTGATTGCTCATTTAGCGATATCGCGTTAATCGGTGATGAAGAAGCAGTTTGGGTTTGGATGCCCAATTCAGGTTACGTCCCATTCTGCCCGCAAGTCAATACGCATGACTTAACGGTCACGTTGGAAACACTACGAATCGGTGAGCCCAGCATAGCCTGTACCCTAACAGCTAAGGTGCATAATCATGGTGCAGTGAATGAATCCAGCGTTAAATTAAACCTGCTCATTAATGGTGAAGCGGTTAACAGCACCATTCTTGAATCATTAGCAAGTGGGCAGGTCAAGTCTGTTACTTACACTTGGACTCCAACAGAAGGATACTACAACATAACCGCATACGCCACTCCAGCAAGTAATGAATTCAATTCCGCAAATAACGCTCGAAGCCGAACAATCCCCGTTTCCCAGAAAATCGCCGTAATCTCCGACAGCAACCAGCTATGGACCACCCTAAACTTACTTGACGAAATGAACGTAAACTACGAATACTACTCCAACAGCATACAAATCTATACGGCACAACTAAGCATCCTCAAACAATACCCTGTCGTTATCTTCTATAACAACGCAAGAAACATAACCACCGCTGAAGCATCAGCGTTAAACGGTTACTTAGCGGGGGGAGGTATGCTTCTTGTTACTGGGGTGGACTCCGCGATGTATTCAGACTCAAAACTGGCACGGGTTGCTCGCGTGATATCCAACGGCGATGACTTCACCGCAAATAACATGACCGTGATAGAGTCTTCTCATCCCATAATGAATGGGCCATACGGCCAATTCGCAGCCGGATACAACGTAACAGGCTTAAACATAGACAACGACGCAGTCAAAGCGGACACCGCACGCAACGCCACCGCAGTAGCCCAGTTAACAGACGGCAACGCAAAAATCGTAGCTACCGATTCGCTACCCGGAAAAGTAGTCTTCTGGAACGGCATAGGCACAAGCGACTGGCTAAACAACCAAGACTGCGAAGCAATGTTCAAAAACACCCTGCTATGGTTCCTTGACGTTTCAGCGCCAACAACAACCGCTGACTACGACGGCTTATGGCACTCCACGGATTTCACAATTAACCTTTCCGCCTATGACTACTTCGGCGTAAACCAAACCTACTACAGAATAAACGGCGGCGCAGTCAAAACCTTAGCTGCAGACGGCCAACCAAAAATCACCGCTGAAAACGCCAACAACACCCTAGAGTACTGGAGCACAGACCTCTACGGCCACACCGAAACACATCGCTTCTTACAGCAGATAAAACTAGACAAGACCGCTCCAACAGCCTCCCTCACTATAAACAACGGAGCAAAATACACAAACACCCAAAACGTGAACATAGCATCAAACGTCACCGACGCCTTCGCGGTATCAATGCGGTTATCAAACGACAACGTCACTTGGACCCCCTGGGAAACGTATGTGGCATCAAAAACATGGTCTCTTACAGATGGGGATGGCAATAAAACGGTTTACGCCCAATTCCGAGATGAAGCAGGCTTAACCGCAGCCTTTGAGGCTTCAATTCTTCTTGATACAACGCCTCCAACCGCAGATGCGGGCAGCAGCAGAACCGCCAACCTAGGCGAAACTGTAGTCTTCGACGGCAGCGCCAGCTTTGACGCCAACGGCATATCGAGTTACAAGTGGGTTTTCGGCGACGGCGCACAAGGTACAGGCGCACAAGTCAGCAACGTCTACGGTAGCGTTGGAACTTTCACTGTGCGGTTAACTGTCGCGGACGAGGCTGGAAACACCGCTTCGGCCACGGTAAAAGTAGTCATTAACTTCACGCCAGCCGTTACACCACCACCAACACCCACAACAACCCCTACCCCAACTGTTGAAGCGGCAATTACACCCACCCCAACTTCAACGCCGAAAACTACTCCCGCTGCTTCCCAAACAGAATCGCCGGTGATGGGTGTTGATAACTCGCTTTGGGCTATTGCGGGTGTTGCGGTTGTGGCTTTCTGTTTGGGTGCTGCCTTTGTTTACGTTTTGATGAGGCTGCGCGCCAAACCCGAAGCCTGACTTTTTTCTGTTTCTCACTCGCCTTTTACTTTTGTATTACTCTTGTATTACAGGCGAGAATGTTTTTATGCGCACAAAACCCAACAACCCTAAATCACCAACAAGGACTGAACACAATGATTCCAAAACAAAATAGTGCAAAAAAAGTAACATCAATCGCCATAACAGCGGCGCTCTACACAGTCTTCTTCTTCCTTTCATACTCAATCACATTACCAAACTTTACACTCCTCTATCTACCAATCATACTACTGGGCGTATTCCCAGTGTGGTTCGGCTGGAGCGGCCTAATCGGATGCATGATCGGCGCCTTCATCGGCGGCGCATTCGTCGAAGGCCTAGGTTTCCTAGGCGTATTCGAATCAGTTTGTGCCCTGATAATATACCTCATTAACTGGACAATGATACCCAAAGGCGCAGCTGAAGGTAACAGCAAAGGCAAACTCGCAGTTATGCTAGTAGTCCTAGGCGTGAGTTTAGCGGCTGGCACAAGCTACATACTATACCAGTACACCATCCTACCACAGCTATTCACTACCGATGTCGCATTCACAATTTGGGTGCCCACGTTCCTACTCAACTTGCCCATTGTGCTTATCGCTTGCCCAGCGCTGATAAGAACTATCTCGCCAAAAATGCGCACATGGGGCATATACGCTGGCAACTTCTGCGAATGGATAGCCAGCCGCAAAAATTAAAGCGGGCAATAAACTCTTTTTTCTCAATTTTTTTGCTTCCCTTTTGTACAATACTTTTAAGTTAAATGTCCACCTTAAGGCAGATTGACTAAACCATGAAACTGCGAATCCTAAAATTGACTACTGAACAATTCGCTGGGCTGCTTGGGGGAAAAACGGTTTCTTTCGCCTCGAAATTGCCCTCGGATTTAGAAGTACTCGACGTTAAAGCCGATCTCTTCAGCCGACATGTATCTGTTATTGTTAGAAGCGACAGCTTCGAGGACGTATCAGAGTCAATGCCCATTCCTGAAATAGCGTCAACCGGTGCAGTTCACCCAGTCGCCGCTGTAACTGCTCATGTCGAAGCTAAACCCGTACAGCCCCTAATAAAACCCGCTGCACCAGCCCCGAAGACTGAGCCGAAACCGGAAATCACAGTCAGCGCAGCAATAGCGAAATCCCTCACGCCGCCATCAAACCGTTACGCTGCAAAGATGGAGAACGAGTTCAGCCCAGAACAGCGCAAGCTGCTAAGTTTCGTTGTGAAAGAAAACTGCGTCGTGGTGAAGCCTGTTTCGTTTTTGAAGGCTGAATGGGACGACATTAATGAGACAGTTCGCGGATTAGGCGGTAGATGGGTTAAGGGCGACATAATCAGTTACTGGGAGATACCGCTCTGTTAGGTCAGTCGAAAATTCTTTAAACAAGAAGTGCCTAATCAGAAGTTGAGTGAGTATCTATGGAGAATGATAGACCATTAACTAGAGACGCGTTGATTTCAATGCAGGTTATCGATGCTAAGGGGCATCTGCTGGGTAAAGTAAAGGACGTCGCGTTTGCCATCGGCAAGAACGGCATTTCGTTAACTGTCGAGAGTGATGCAGGCCAAGTTAAAAACGTCGCGTGGGAAGAAGTTCAAGCAGCCTCAGACTTCATTATCCTTAAACCAGCAGTGGTAACAGCTCAACCTGCATATCAGCAGAGCTACCAGCCACAGCAGCAAGCGGCTCAGCCAGTTCAGCAGGCGCAGGCAGCTCAGTCGGCTCCGCTCTGCCAGACCTGCGGTAAACCCTTGACTTGGATTCCGCAGTATCAGCGCTGGTACTGCTATAACGACAAAAAATACGCATAAAAAGCGTTTTTTCCTTCTTTTCATGTCATTTTTCTTTGTTTAGTTACCTTTTATAGCTCCCCTATATGGATGCAATAATTGGTCGAAATAAGATGACATCTACCAATCATCGGTTGAGAAAATTTTGACTTTTATTTTTAAGAAAGAAAAGTATGTTTAGTGCCCAATTGGTCTTTCAAGAATGGTAACTGAGCCATTCTTGCCTAATCGTAGCTGGCGTTCGCCTTTGAAGCTGGCGACGTGTGCACCTTTGACTTCTATGGCGTCACCGACATGTACGGTGTTTACCTGTTGATCCCAAAGGCACAGTAGAATGTGCCCGGTTTCGTCTTCGATGACTGCGTTAGAAACAACTGCGTTGTCGCGGAATTGAGTATGAACTTTGGATGGTTCAGCAACCTCTTTAACAGTCGCGGTAACCTTGATTTTTTTCATTCCTACCCGTAAATCATCAATGTTTAGGTGTGTGGGCGCCGGGTTCTGTTTTGCAATTTCTTTTCGCACTCTGCCGGTTTCCATCGAACTGTCAAACGATACATCTGTTCTGTTGAGCGTTTCATTTGGTACTCTGAATTGAGCGACTACTTTGCCCTCTTTTGTGATTAGGAAAATCGATTGGTTACCTGCCTTGCCGCGGAATTCAACTATTAAGTCTCCGACTGACTTTTTGCCCTCATCCTTAGATCTTACCAAGGCGGAGAAGAGCTCTGTTGGGTAAACGTCATGCTGCGCTGCGATAAACGCAAGCTGGTCTTCCAGAGTTGGCTTCTTCGATTTCATCTTACATTATCTCCCCCAATTTTGGGTTATGTTGTAGCGAATTATCTTGAAAAAAGCAAATTAATAGCCAGAAATTACCTTTTTCTTGATTTAATTCTGCATTCTTATTATAAACGCGTTACCTATATAGGTGTAACTGTCTTAAAGTCCATATTTTAAAGCAAAACTAGTCGTTTTCTGCGCTATATGTGCTAAACTGTGATTTTAGTCTCCAAAAAACACAAGAACCCAAAGTTACATATTACTATATCGTTCCGGAGATTTTTGGTGCATTATTGAATGTTAGAAGAAGAACTAAAAGAAATAGCGGCATTAACAAAAGTTAAACTTACGAACCTCGACAAATGCTTCTACCCCGACGTGGACGTAACCAAAGGCCAAGTCATCGAGTACTATATCAAAATGGCGCCAAAAATACTACCTATAATCGCTAATCGCCCCTTAATATTGACGCGATACCCAAACGGCGTTAAAAACGCAAAGCTTGGTCGATACCCCTTCTTTGCAAAGAATGCACCTGAAAGCACACCCGACTGGGTTAAACTGCACACGATTTACTCGCCTACCTCAAAACGGGACGTGCACTACATCATCTGTAACGACTTGGATACACTAATTTGGCTGGCAAATATGGCTGCGCTGGAAATCCATATACCATTCGCAACGACCACCAACATTGACCGACCTGACCTGATGTTTTTCGACCTAGACCCTGAACCGCCCGCTACGCTTAGTGACGCCGCTGAGGTTGCTTTGCTCCTTCGGGATAATCTGCGGGATATGGGCATGATGCCTTATGTGAAGACATCAGGAAAAAAGGGTTTGCATGTCGTTATCCCTATCGTGCCTAAGTATCCGTTTGATGCGGTTAGGACTTTTGTTCATAACGTAGGTATAGCGCTGGCAAAGCAGAGTGACTTGGTGGTGTCGGAATTTAAGGACACAAAGAAGCCCGGAAAAGTCTTCGCTGATTACCTCCAAAACTCGCCGATGAGAACTATGGTTATTCCCTATAGCTTGCGCCCAACTGTAGACGCGACGGTTTCGACCCCCCTCGAATGGAGTGAAGTTAAGAAAGGAATAAACTCATCCGACTACACACTTCATACGGTCCCAAAACGGCATATGGACCCATGGAAGGACATTTTCGAGAACAGATGCCACTTGGAGATTTAGGTATGAAGCAAGAACACGAATATAAAACTTCAGAACTACCGAGCGAGCAGAAAGCAAGCGCAATAGCGCCAAGCCGCCCAATCTGGTCCGGCTCGATAACCATAGGTCTCGTCAACGTACCCGTCAAGCTATACTCGATGATCTACGACAAAGGCATAGCCTTCCATTTCCTGCACAAAACCGACGGCCAACCAGTCAAGTACGTAAAGATGTGTACCAAAGAAGACAAAATTATCCCATGGAGCGAAGTGGTTCGCGGCTACGAAGTCGCCAAGAACGAATACATCACTTTTGAAAAGAGGGAGCTTGATGCGGTGAAGCCAGAGTCGGATAGGCGCATAAGAATCAGCAAATTCGTCGATTACTTCAGTGTTGACCCCGTTTACTTCGACCTTACCTACGCGCTTCTGCCCGATAAGAGTGAAGACGCCTACAGCCTCCTGCTCAAGGCGTTGGAGCGTACAAATAAAGCTGGCGCGGGGCGTATAACGCTACGCACAAAGGAGTACCCTGCGCTCCTTCACACTTACAAGGGTGCACTGGTTCTGACAACGCTTCATTATGCCTACGATGTGGTTGACCCACACGACTTTGAGAAACTCGGTAAACTCGAAGAGCCCCAAAAAGCCGAACTTGACTTAGCCGTTAAAATCGTATCAGACCTTTCAGGCGACTTCGACATAACCGAATTCCAAGATACTTACATGCAACGCGTCAAGAAATTAGTTGAGGAAAAACTAAAGGGTGAAAGAATTACACTGGAGAAAGCTCCTGAAGTCGAAGTTAAAGGCCTTATGGTTGCCCTGCGGGAGACGCTTAAGGAGCTGGAACAGCAGAAATGAGCCGGCAGCGCATCTACAAACCAATGCTTGCACTGGCAGCAAAAGAAGCCTTCACTGACAAGGACTGGATTTTCGAAATCAAATGGGACGGGTTCCGTGCAATCGCATACGTGGAGGAGCCCTTTAGCCTTAGGAGCCGCAATGGCAAAGAGCTTAAACAGAATTTCCCCGAGTTACAGCAAATAACTAGCCTCGCCAAAGATATAGTGGTTGACGGCGAAATCGTAGTTATGTCTGAGGGAACGCCGAATTTTCAGGCGCTGCTCAAACGTGGCCAAGCGGTTTCAGTCGGGGAAATCAAGCGGCAGTCACAGCGGGCACCCGCAGTCTACATAGTCTTTGACATCATAGAAAAAGCCGGTAAAGCACTAGTTGACGTGCCTTTGATGGAGCGTAAAGCAATACTTAAAGACTCACTAAAAGAAGGCGCCAATGTACTCCTCTGCGACTATATAGACGAGAAAGGTGAAGCTTACTTCAAGTTGATTTTGGAAAAGGGTTTAGAGGGAGTTGTAGCTAAGAGAAAGGATAGTTGCTACGAGGAAGGCAGGCGGACTGGGAGCTGGCTTAAGATTAAGAAGCTGAAAACCGTTGACTGTGTAATCTTTGGCTACACCTGCGGCGAAAATATCCGTGCTGAGACTTTCGGCGCGCTCGTACTGGGTCTATATGACGGAGCAAGGCGACCTGTTTACGTGGGAAAAGTCGGTACTGGCTTTACCGAGGAGGTGCTACGCATACTAACGGATAAATTCGCGAAGAATACAACCAACGAGGCCCCCTTTAGAGCTGAAAGCGGCGACACAGTTACTTGGCTCAAACCACGCTTTGTCTGCGAGGTAGCTTACCAAGTAGTAACAAAAGATGGGCGATTAAGAATGGCTCGTTTCAAACGATTAAGAGACGATAAACCCCCCGAGCAGTGTACACTCGACCAGCTTACACATGACCCAGCAAAAGCCGAGGCGTCGGTGGAAACACAGAACCCCAAACATGCCTCAACACCAGCGCCTAACGATAAACTATCAGAATACATTTGCAAACGCAACTTCCAAAAAACCCCAGAACCCGCAGGCACAGCAGAAAACAAGGAACCCCTAATCTATGTAATTCAAGAGCACCACGCTAGCCACATCCATTGGGACTTCAGGCTCGAAAGCGGAGGTGTACTTAAAAGCTGGGCAGTACCCAAAGGCGTCCCAGAAGAACCGAACATACGGCACCTCGCTGTGGAGACAGAAGACCACCCCTACGAGTACGCAAGTTTCGAGGGAACAATCCCACAAGGTCAATACGGCGCTGGGACAGTGAAAATCTGGGATAAAGGCCACTACAAAATCAAGGTCTGGGAACCAAACAAAATTGAGGTAATACTAGACGGTGAACGTCTGCATGGTGACTATGTTTTGATTCGCCTAAAGAAGTCTGAGGACGACAAGAACTGGTTGCTGTTTAAGAGTAAAGGTAGTCTTGGATAAGCTGTATCTGGGCACAATCGGCTGGAGCCAAAGCTTCTGAAAAGGCTCCTTGTACCGCGAAAAAACAGCTTCAGACTTTTTTTTTGGCTTATTACTCAAGCCAGTTCTCCACGGTAGAAGTTGACCGCATATTCTGTCTAATCCCCTCCGAGAAGTTGGTGGCGATTGGCGGCTTTAGGTGCCATACGGGTCTGTCTGCATTGAAATTTTCACAGGTGATACACACATTACATCTCTGCATAGCTGTGAACATGACACATCCGCATTCTTGAGCTGCACCAAGTTACTGGATGACAAAATGGGTCTGCCGTTCCAGTTTCCGTCAGACTTCACCCACTTTTACATACTTGGCTGATTAATTCTCCAGCTTTTTCGCCTATTTATGATTGAAATCAGGGTTGTAATAACTAAAGTTTTTTTATTATGGTTGCATAAGCCCTCTAACATTTAATTCGAGTGCATTGTCTTGGACAAGAATGATTCCGCGTTATCTTTGGACGCAAAAGTAGATCTTCACAACATCGAAAAAGCAGATTTACTGGTTGGGATTCCATCCTTCAATAACGTGCTGACCGCCAGTTTTGTTTTATCGCAGGCAGTTAAGGGTTTAGAAACTTATTTCCCTGACTTACGGTCGGTTATATTCGTTTCAGACGGTAACTCTAAAGATGACACTCTTGACTCTGTGAAAAGAGTCAATTTACCTATTGGAGTTAAGCTGATCCCCGCCATTTACATGGGTATATCAGGTAAAGGCAGGGCAGTCAGGGCGATTTTTGAAGCAGCGAAAGCCCTAAACGTGAAAAGTGTTGCGTTGGTAGATTCGGATTTACGCAGCATAACCCCTGAATGGATGAAACTCCTCATCGCTCCCACTTTAAACGGCACAGGGTTTGTTGCACCCTACTATAACCGCCGTAAATACGACGGCACCATAACCAACTTCCTGTGTTACCCAGTAACTACAAGCCTATTCGGCAAAGACATAAGACAGCCAATAGGAGGCGACTTTGGGCTATCTATGGATCTAGTTAATGATTTACTTGACTCTGATATGTGGAGAAATCCCGATGTATGCCGCTTCGGAATAGACATCTTTGAAACTCAGACGGCGCTTGCCAGAGGCTTCGAAGTCAAACAAGCTGCCTTGGGCTTAAAAAGCCACGACGACAAAGACCCCTCAAGCCAGTTAGCGGGCATGTTTAGGCAAGTTATGAATACCATGTTCACCTGCATCGAGGAGTACGAATCCATCTGGAGTCAAGTTAAGGGTGTCTCTAAAACTGATATGGTTGGGGAAAACGAGTACGTGTCAACCCCTGAACCCGTAAAGGTTTCGCTGCCTGATACTTTACAGGCGTTTAAGAGCAACTTTGACCAATACCTGTCCATTTACAAGTCATGTTTGGAGCCTAAAATCGTAAACATGTTTGAGCAGATCAAACAACTGGATAACTCACGGGTTGACTTCTCTTCTGAAGCTTGGGCGAAAACTGTTTACTCCTTCATTGCAGAGTTCCATCATAAACCAAGTTATGGCCAAGACAAATTGATTGATGCATTACGTGTGTTGTGGATTGGCAGAGTCGCGGTCTTCATGAAGGACACTTGGCAGGAGACTCGTGAGGAAGCAGAGGCTAAGATACTTGATGAGGCTAAAGTCTTTGAGGAACTAAAGCCTTACCTGTTGGAGCGCTATAGCGTAAAGTAACCCGTTATTATTACCCTTATATAGTAAATTTTCAGTCGGTTTTTGTTTTAAGTTAGAAGAAGGGAACACGGCGCTGCTACATCATCTTCCTAAACTTTTTGCAGAAGAT
>CAYPGY010000051.1:0-14797 GCA_964410435.1 uncultured Candidatus Bathyarchaeia archaeon | reverse complement strand
AAATTAGAAGAAGAAGGGAACACGGCACTGCTACATCATCAATGAAAAGTTTTGGCAGAATCAGCTGTTTCTGGTTCAGCAGCGGGTTTGGGTTGCTGGTTGGTTGTGGCGACAGTACAACCAACAAGGCTAGCTAAGGCATCTTCCACAAGCAGAGCAGACAAAAAGGCGCTTTATTGTTTAATTCTATTGGGCGGCTGTTTTTTTGAAGGTGTTTATCAGTCTGCTTTATTTGGAGGCATAATCAAATAATGCCCGATAGTTAGGCTTCAAACGTATGCCTATAGAAGGTGCGAAGATGAAAACGTGTTTAATAACCGGCGCTAATTCAGGTATTGGCAGATCAGCTGCTAAGCAGATTGCACAAAAAGGCTACCGTGTAATATTAGTTAGCCGTAGCCTTGATAGGGGGCAAGCAGCTAAAGAGGCGCTTATCAATGAAACAAAAAATCAAGAAATAGAACTTTACCAAGCTGATTCGTCGCTGATAAGCAACGTTCACTCTCTTGCCCAAAAAGTTCAACAGGACTTCGGCGCCTTGGATGTATTGATCAATAACGCCGCCGATTTTGACTTGAGCCGTAAGGAACCGGTTTTCTCTGATGAAGGTTATGAAGTGCAGTTCGCAACCAATACACTTGCCCCATTTCTGCTCACAAACCTGCTTCTGCCCATGATGCATACGCAATCTGACGCACGCGTCATAAACATCTCATCCAAAGGGCTGATGTTATACCCCCACATAAAGCTGAATCTGGATGAATTAGTCGCACCTAAAAACTATAACCCCTCTAAAACATATTACCAAACTAAGTTGGCGCTGCTTATGAATTCACTGTACCTGCGACGTCAGCTAGAGGGCACTTCTGTATCCGTGCAAGCAGTGAGAGTTACCAACGTAAAGGTCGATATTACACGGTATACCAACCTTTCCGCTGCACAAAAAGGACTCTATAAGCTAAAAAGCAGGTTTTCGATGACGCCAGAGGCGATGGCCAGCGTATACACGGCTCTTGCTACTGAAGAAAAACACGCTGGATTCTACTACGATGAGAAGTTAAACGAGGTTAAATGCAACAAGTCAGCCTACGATGTTGAGGTGCAGGAGAAACTGTGGTTGCGTTGCCAAGAAATCGTTAAAGCATTAAAATTATAAAATTAACAATAAAGCCTTAGCCATAGGTAACCCTAAGGTGGTTCAAGTAGCTAACTCAGGTTTATTAGCGGCAACTCGAAATAGAAAAGCTTAACCAACCACAGTGGAATCCCGCATGTCAGAGTTAAAATCCGAAGCTCAACGGTGCCTAAAATGCAAAGTACCCAGCTGTGCCAAAGGTTGCCCAGTTCAAACACCCGTACCGCAGGTATTCAACCTGTTTCTGGAGGGCAAAATACGAGAAGCAGGTGAAATGCTATTCAACAATAATCCTCTCTCGGCAGTAACCTCCATCGTTTGCCCACATGACAGGAACTGCAAGGGCCACTGCATACTGGGAAAGAAAGGTCAAGCCGTTGAATTCTACAAGGTTGAACAGTACATCTCAGGATTTTATTTAGAAACCTATCAACCCCCCGCCGTCGAGAAAAACGGTAAAAAAATCGCGGTAGTAGGTGCAGGTCCCGCTGGAATAACCATGAGCATCATGCTAGCCCAGAAAGGCTACTCAGTCACGTTATTCGAAGCCATGGATAGCATCGGCGGCACATTACGCTACGGCATCCCCGAATTCCGATTGCCTAAAAGCATACTTGACCAATACAAGAAAATCCTCGACGCATTAGAAGTTAAATTCCGACCCAACACACGAATAGGCACAAACATCCAAACAGAAGACATGTTCCTAGACGGCTACGAAGCAATATTCCTCTGCACCGGCACTGGACGACCAAACCGCCTTGGCTTGCTGGGTGAAACCTTGGGTCACGTGCATTTCGCCATCGACTACCTGAAATCGCCAGAAGCCTACCGTCTTGGAAAGAAAGTTGCTATAGTCGGCGCAGGCAACGTGGCTATCGATGCCGCAAGAACCGCCATCCGAAGGAGCCACTCTGAAGTCACTATCCTCAACTATAAAGGCGCCGAAGACATGACCGCTGACAAATCAGAGCTGGAAATGGCATTAATCGACGGTGTAAAGATGCTTCATCACTGTCAGGTTGTCCGAATAGCCGACGACACAGTGAAATGCGTAAAAGTCGAGAAAAAAGTAGCTGAAAACGGCGCTGTCACTTTCATTGAGGATTATCAAGCAGCGTTTGAAGTACCCGCGGATTCAGTTATTATAGCAATCGGTCAAGGCCCCGGCGCAGACGTCGCTAACGTCGGCTCCGCATCAGTAACTCAGAGAGGACTTTTACAGGTTGACGAATATGGCCAAACTTCTCAGAAGGGTGTCTTCGCCGCCGGAGACATAGTCACTGGACCGAAAACCGTTATCGAAGCGGTGGCTTTTGCTAAGAAAGCGGCAGCTAAAATCGAAGAGTACTGCAACAGCAACACCGCTCAATGCTAACCCTGCACCAACCGACGCCAAATTCGGTGTAACCCTTACTTTTATCTTGTTCAATTATTTGTTGTAGTTTAGGTGCATATTTTTGAGCGGAAAAATACACGAAGTATAAACTATTATTGAACGCGAAGGTTCTGAAATCCATAGCGGCGTTGAACAGGTAGAACACCACACATAATAAAAAACTCTGTTAGGGTGCCGGAGAAGTCGCTGCTAATCAACAAACCTCTCTTTGACAGAATCTGACGTCCTATAACAGTATAGCTAACAACAAGAGTAATTGAAGAAAATGAAAAGAGGATAAACCTAACCTGCCAAAACAGATTAGGCGTAGTCTGTTTTTATCTATGGGACAGCAGTTTGTTCAGTTTCTGCTGGTTCTGCAAAAGGCTCGGATGGCATTTCCGGCTCTTCTAGTTCGGCTGGGGGTAGGTTGTAGTCAACGAAGGCGGTCTTTGACATCAATAGTAGCGGCAACGCTATGACTGACAGTGAAATCATCACGACTGCTGGAATTGTAATTCCGTCTGAAAAGTTCAGTTTGTAGCTGGTTTCTATTGCAAAAGCCGCTACGCCGCTGATCACCAGCAAAATTGGACCAATCAAGGTTACGGTAAAGCGTTTCTTTATAAGCGCAAAAACGCCGCTTAAAATTCCTGCCGCAGCCGCCACGACTGCGAGGCCCGCAATCATCCAGAAGCCCACTGCTTCAGGCGTGCTATAGCCATAGTAACTGTAGTATGAAACGTATGAGGTGTAAGATATGAAGCCTACGACGCCTAAGGTTACACCGAGTGCTGCCGCGACGAATAACAGTACTGCTGAGTTCGAAGTGAAGTCCCATTTTCTGTTCTCTGATTCAATATTTTGCTTAATCAAATGATATTGCCTTCTCTTTCTTGAGCATAAAGGTTCAAAGCACCAAGTATTTAACACTATTCCAAAATTTAACCCAGCGGCTAGACAGAAAAAGACAAAAACACCAAAAAGGCGGAAACACTGGGTTAAATAAACAGTACCAAAACAATCACTTCAGATAGAACCGCAACTGTCAGTATCCTGTTAATCCGCTCAACCCGCTTAATCAAGCGCTCAAGTTCTTCATCACTCATGCATTCACCACCAATTGCTTCAAAGGAAAGCGATTATGATTATAACCGCGAAAATTGCCAATCCAAGCCCAGCCGCTGCATACGATAATATCTCGGTGCGTCTGAGGGCTTTCTCGAGTCGAGCATTCAATTCGGCAGTCCGGCTGCCTGCGGAAATATTGCTTGCGGGTAAATCAACTTGCTTTTTCGTCTGAACTGGCAAAGCCAAAGTGATCAACGTAGCACAGCTACTGCAGACCACCGCGTCATTGTCCACGGCCGCGCCGCATTGTGGGCAAATAGACATACAAGCTACCTCACATATGCCATCTATGCAGACACCCATTATAGCCTTTTGCATAACAGTCGCATGCACTGCGTTACCGTAAATAATAAATCACATCCGAAACAACAATTCAACAATAACTCTCCAGACGGCAATGGAGAAAACCGATGAAAATACCCTTAAACAGGAATACAGCCATAATCGCAGTCATCGTTATAGCGGTAATCCTTAACTTCCACATTTTCACTCAGGCGTATCCGCTGACTTTTGAACCGCAGACACCCACGCTTGAACGCGATTTTTCAGCGTACTATATAGGCACATGGCGACTCTTCAACAACCCGGCGATGGTCTATCATGAAGGCAGCTTACCCGGTGATTATCCTCTTGTAGGCGAGCCCCAACCGTTCAAGTACATACCGAACTTTTTTGTAATTACTACGCCGCTTATGGCGTTAAGCTACCAGAATGCACTCAACGCTTTTGATATAATCCAGTTCCTAGCGATGATACCTCTGGCTTTTTTTGTGTATAAACTGGTTAAAGACAAGAATTTGTTTTTAGCTGCAGCGGTAGCATTGATTGTTCTGCTTCAACCTATACTGATTTCGCCCTCAATTCAGTATGACGACTTAAACTTTCTGCATTACCGCATGTGGAGTCTGGGCGTCCAGACATTCTCACCAAGCTACCTCTGCGGGTACACATTAGCCAACGCACATATACTGCAAAATATGCTTCTCGTTGGCGCCATCTATTTTGGGTTCGCGAAGAAACCGTGGCTTTCAGCACTCTTCTTCACATTCGGTGCATTTGACCCGCGCATTGCGTTGGTTGCTGCGCCGCTTCTACTTTGGTACAACAGGGATTCACTGTTAAAGTTTGTCGGGGGAACAACTGTTTTGCTTGCGGTGACGAATCTGCCTTTTTTCTTCTATGGCGGAATAGGTGAAGCCTTTCTAAATTCAGTTTTCAGTGGTCATGTTATTTCGCAGATGTATCTGTATGAGTATATTCCGCTGTATGCCATTATCGCTTTATCGATTCTGGAATTTGGCACTGTACTTTTTAGCCGGAAAAAACAGAAAAGATAGTGGTAGAAGACTCTGCACCCTATTCTGCAGATTCAATCTTACCATTTTTAGGTTTGATAATTTTATAGATCAATCGTACAGGCATGGGTGTAATGCTGATTCTATGGGCTTTAGCGTCTTTAATCATCGCTTTAAGGTCGTTGTTGTACTCCGTTTGCGCCTGCTTAACGAGCTTCTTGCCTTGGCTGATTGCGTAGCCGAAGACCATCCTTGAACCGTAACTTTTGACTCGGCTAAGTGTACTCATGTACTCCTTCATCAAGTCATCGGCCCAATCGAGGTTATGCTCCCAGCACTTCAAAAACAGCTCGCTTTGCTTGATGGATATGTTGTCAATTTGAAAGGATTGAGTTTTGTTGAGTCCGCCTTCGCCGACCATGAAAAGAGGTACGATGATGCTTTTGATAGGTTTTAATCTATTTACAAGGTCGATTGTAAACTGTACATCTTTGTCTGTTTCCCCGGGGAGTCCGATGATTAGCGTTGAGAGTGGAACCCAGTTATTTTTACTCAGGATACGGTAGGCGTCTTCGACGACTTGCGGCCACTCTTCTGGTTTGAAAGGTTTTGCTTTACCCGCCATCAGGTTACCGATGATTTGTGGGCTGCCTGTCTCGATACCACACTGGCCACTCATCCAGTTGGCGCCGCTTTTCGGCACCTCAAGAATGTCTGAGAGGTCTTTGATTAGGTCTGGTGCGCTGCATACAGAAGCCAATGCGAAGTGACTTATGCCGACGCTTTTAACGCCTTGGTAATTGTAGACTTTACTGAACAACTCTTTAACCGCTTCTTGGTTGATTTCAAACCCGTTTGCCTTATAGCGAAGTACATCTTCTGCGTGGAGTAGCGGTTGGCGTCCATGTTTGAGGTTGTAGTCAACTTCTTTTAGTATGCTCTCGACCGAGGCGCATCTAAAGCGCTGTAGCGTCGGGACACAGAAAGCGCAGCCTCTGCCGCAGCCACGCGCAATTTCCACGATGCCATTCACTGTTGGGCCTTGTATGCTGGCTATTTCGTCTAGTTCAGCGACTGGACCATGTAGTATTCCGGGTAGTGGGTTGCCGTTTATGGCGTCGTTGCAGAGCCCAGCGATGACTTTTTCGCCTTCGCCGATGACTACGGTATCTACGCCGAATTCTCTGCGACGCTCTTCCGACTCCAACTGCCAGGCGCCTGCTCCGCCGACGATTATTTTAGGCTTATATTTTTGTACAGCCGGGTTCTTGAGTATCTCTTTAAATTTGAGGGTCATGTAGGCTTCGCCGCCGCCGAAAAGCTGCCTGAAGGTAGATGTGGCGGGGCCCAAGCCTAGCGGGTCGTTTTCTGTTATGCAGATGACTCTTGTTGCTGGACCAATCACTTTTTCTAGCTGGTCTGGGTGGGCAACGATTATGTCTTCACGGCAAACTCCACTGTCGAGGAGTTTTGCCTCCATTTTTCTGGCTCCGCATGGTGCATACTTGGCTGATCCGTCCTTGTTGATTGGGACAGATGGGCTGAATGCGGCAAAGTAAAGTGCATCTGGGATTATGCCTTGTGGTACACATGCGCTGAATCCGAGGAATATTCCTCCGTTGTATTCGCTCATGAGTGTTCTATCGGCTGTCAGTATGATTTTGTAGCCTTGTTTTGTTTTTTGCATTTTTGATCTCTTGGCTGCTGTGATGAGCCCAAATTACCTTATTTTTCAATGATTTAGATTCCGATATATATGTATCGTTAATGTAGACCTCAATCGATTATAAAGCAAGCAACCAAACGCATAGAAAACAGCCAAACTATTGAATTAAAACAGGACGAAAAACTCTTTTCGAGCTCAGCTTTTATTCTTTTTCACTTAAAAGATCAGCAATAACCCGCTTAACCGGCAACTTAAACAAACTCGACAAGTTAACCAGAAGAACATTGCCGCGTTCAGTTAAACTGTAACACCGCAGTTGCCGTTTGCCCTTCTCGATTAACTCACTCACAAGGAAGCCATCAGTTTCCAAGCGGTTAAGAAGCGGATACAGCGTTGCAGGTGTTAATCTGCGGCCTGTTAACCGTTTGACTTCTTTGGTGATTTCGTATCCATGCATGGGGCCTTTGGAGATCAACCAGAGAATTAGTGGTCTATCTAGGCCTCGCTGGAAAGCTTGAACAGCGTCAACCATAAGTATTCCAGTTATAATTATTTTAAATTTCGATATATCAATCTTTGTGCTGGGTATCAAAGAAAATAATAGTGGCAGTCATCACATACTGTTTAGGTATTGCAGGAATGCCTGGAGCAGAAAAAGATCTCGTAAGATTAACCATAGCGGGATTCAGCAGAGCCATTATACTGTGGCTACTAAACGAGAACACCATGTCTGGCTATGCACTAGTTAAGGAATTATCGTTTCTTATGGGGCAAAACCTAAGTTCAGGCATAGTCTACCCGTTACTCTATGAACTGGAGGATCAAAGTTACATAGCAGGAGAATGGTCACAGCAGGGAAAACGTCGTATCAAACACTACGCTATAACATTGAAAGGTAAAGAACTACTGCTCAAACTACGTCAACTCTTTGAGATGCCAGTCAAAGAGGCACTGAGAGACTTCATAAAGGATGAACCAGCAGACAGCGGCTAAGCAGTAAATGTACCTTTTCTTAGAACCAAAGCAACTTCTTCCACTGGTTTACCGGCATCGATAACAGTCCACTTATCAAAGCGAGTAAGATTAAGAGCTTTATTACGGACTTTTCTTAGTGCTTCGTAGCTCTCAAACATCTCGATTTCCGTGCGGTTTTCCCGTATGCGTTTTGCTGCCTCTTCTGGTTTAACGTCGAGGAAGTACATATTTTGTGATTTCGGAACTATTTTAGCAAAAAAGTTGTAGCCCAATACATGCAGGGGTTTAGGTAGATAAGCCGTGCCCATCAGGTACCTTACGAATATAACGTAATCTACATGCCGCCAAGAATAAAGCAGCACTGAACGGATAACGTCAACCATATAAAAAATGGATGAAGCGAAATGAGCGCTTTTGCCCTTTGACAGCAGGAACAGCCGAGCTTTTCGGCCAGCCAAGTTGTCGCTTTCAGGGTGAACGCGGAGACAGACGGTTTTATGCTGTTGCATAAGGGTTTTTTGCAAGAGACGCGCTTGGGTGCTTTTTCCTGAACCGTCCAAGCCGTCGATGACGATCAGCGCTGCTATATACCTCCCATTATCAACAAGAATGTTACTGCACTGAGCAGAGGAACCGCTATGTTATCTAACCCCCGCGGTGTAAGTGCCTCGCAGAGTGTAGCTACAAGCGCCGCACCTAATGAGGCAACTATGAAACTCATTGCTGAAAGCGGGTAGAGGTAACCGAAGAACATTGAACTCGCGGCTAGAACTATGAAGCATACCGAGAACATAGTGAGGGAGCCTTCAACGCTTTTTTTAGCGCATACATCGAATTGATGGCGACCCCATTTTTGGCCGATAATGGATGCTGCAGCATCCCCGTAAGCCAGCGGTATTATACCTGCGGCGATTATCCAAGGTTTATCTGAAGATAAAGCTGCCAGTGACGTGTATGAGATGGAATAGAATACTAAGCCGTAGGTGTGGCCTCCGAAGGTTACGTCGCCTAAGCTCGATAGCTTTCTTATTAAACCCTTAAACGGTGTACCGGGTGAAACCAAGAAAGTTAAAAGTATGAAAGGGGCTGCAACGAAGAAGGGGAAATTCAGTGGGAAAGTGTTGTAGGTGAAGAAGGGTATTATCCAGATGAAGTTGCCAATCATCATGTGGAGAAATTTTCTGGAGATGTTTTTAGGTAGTCTATCCTTGATTTTTCCAGTTATAATTATGGTAACAATAATGTAGAGGTAACATATGCCCAGTAAAGTCAGGTTGAATGACAGTTCAGGGCTCATATCCATTTACCCCAACATTCCCGCGATGAACGCAATTAACCCAAAGATGAAAAGGTACAACACCACTTTTTTGATTTTGCGGGCGTTCTCCCGTTCCGGCTTACGTACAAGCGATACAGAGCACCAGACTAAACCTATGTCAGTTACGAGTACGAATGGAATAAACCAGATTGATACAATGCCCATAAATGGCGGAAGAAAGGAGAGACCTACCGCGAAGAGGAAGAAGAAAGCTGCGGCGAAAGCGGCTTTTTTCTCGCCGAACCGTACAGCCACCGTTTTTATGCCATAAGATTTGTCTCCTTGAACGTCCACGATTCCTTTGGCGACCTCGCGTCCAGTGTTAGATAGAAACGCCATAGCTGCAAAGAGCAAAGTGTTAACCTGAATAAAATTGAGCGCGAGGAGGCTGCCGTAAAGGAAAGGTGCACCGATACAGGCGCTTACCAGGAAATTGCCTGCGAGTCCGCTGCGTTTTCCAACGGTAGAATAGGCACCCATTACTATCCAAAACGCGAAGGCAAAGATTAGACAGTAAAGACTGACAACATATGCTGCAGCTAATCCTATGACTGTTAAAATGGCGGTTACGATGACGGCTTCTTTTTTTGAGACTGCACCGCTTGGCAGGGGGCGGCTTGGCTCGTTTATGACGTCTATTCCGTAGTCGTAGTAGTCGTTGATGGCCATGGCGGCTGCTGTTAATGTGAATGCGGTTATACCGCCGTAGAACATGCTAATCCATGGGATATTGAGGCCTGCTGCTAGCAGTGCACCTACGACTATTGCGAAGCTCATTACTAAACAATTTATGGGTCTTAAGAGTTTGATTAAACCGCTGATTTTCGCCATAAAGATAGCCTGTTAGTATCATAGTGTAGCGGTCTTTGATTAAAAAGTAATCGATAGTTAAGCAACAGAATCGGGGTGTTAAAAAAAGAAAATGGCTGGGAGTATGTTTTCTCCCGTTTATGGTTTTTTCCTAAGGATGAGGATTGTAGCTAAGGCTAAAGCGATGATGATTGCGACGCCAAATGCCACTATGTATGTTTCATACGGTGGAATCGTAATTTGCGGCTGTGCTGTAGCGGTAGGTTGCGCTTCTTCGACGGTGAATGCGTTTTCTGCGCGTGACCCGTAGTATCCGTTTGATCCTTCAAAGATCGCGTAGACTTTGTATTCTCCAGTTATGTCCGGTGTCCATGTGTAGCTGAAGAAACCCTCCGAGCTGCTGGTGGTTGTTCCTATTGTGCGGTAATTGCCGTTTGAGTCGATGACGTTGATGCTGACTTGTACTCCGCTGGTGTTTGTGGGTCTGGTGAATTGCTTGTAGACGTATAGCATCCAGTCTGACATTGATTCGTCTGAGACGGCTGCAACTCCATTGGGGAAGCGGAGCTTGATTTTTTCGTCTGCTGTGCCCGGGGACACGTCTGTGACGGTTCCTTTGATGGTTACTGCTTTTCCGTATTCTACGCTTGTGTCTGGCGCCGTTACGGTGGTTTTTGTTGCTCCCTTGCCGATGCCGTACACCATCTGGTTGTAGCTGTCCATTGTTGCGATGATGCTGTCGCCCATGACTGCGCTTCCGCCCCAGTCGGTCTGTCGGAACAAGCCTGCTATTGACCAGATGACTTCTCCTGTTGTGGCGTTGAGGCATACGAATGGTGCACCGCGTGGCTGTGGCTGGTTGACTGAGTGTTCGCTTTGTCCGAGGTAAATTTTACCGTCGGCCACGATACGTGGGCGTAGACTGGACCAGTAGTCGCTCCACAGGGTTTCTGACCATGGATCCTTGTAGGTGTAGTTCCATAGTAGATGACCAGTTTTTGCGTCGTAGGCGTACATGATGCCGCTCATTCCGTTTGAGTAGAGTATGTGGTTGTAGATTCGTGGATACATTGCGAAGATGTCTAGATAATTCTGTGGCGCCGTTGGTCCCCAGACTAGATTTCCGTTATCAATGCTGTAAGCCCAGAATTGCCGCAGTTCTTTTGACCAGATTACGATGACTCTATCGTCTTTGCTGCCAGTTGAAACAGATAATGTTACGTTGCCCGTTGGTGCCGCGATTGTTTTATTGAATTTCAAGGCGCCTGTCTTTGCGTCGATGCCCCAGAGTACAAATGGTGCATCGTTTAGAGTGACAACGGTGAACATACCGCTAGTTTGTAGCCGCTGGTAGCCTACAATGACATCGTCGGGGTAAACCAGTTGGGCGCTTCCAAGTAACCCTTTGGGTATTGTTATGTTATGTGTGTAGCCGTTGTAGCCAAATGGTGTAGCATAAGTTACTGGGCATTTGCCTGTAGCGTTTATTATTTTGCCTTGAGGTTGATATGAACCGAACATGGGGCTGTTTTCTGTTGTCCCCCAGTACGCGTCAATGACGGAGGATGAGTTCCAGATAGTCATGTAGCCTGCTTGCTGGTTTAATGTGTAGATGAGGATTTCTCCGTTAGGTCCATACACGCGGGTTCCAGAAGGCATGTTTTGGTATTCAAACAGCCAACGTCCAGTGTATGGGTCGAACGCTTCAAGTGTTGATGAAGCTCCACCGAAGAATCCGCCTGAAACACCACAGAATAATATTGGGTAAACTCCTTGAGTATTGAAGCTCTTCCAGTACATTACTTGGCCATATTGTGGTACTACGCGATTGCCGTTGGGGTCATAGAGGGCTTTTTCCCATAATGTTTCGCCTGTGTGTATATCTACTGCGACAATCCAGTTGTCAACCTTTTTTGCGCCGATTAGGTTAGTTCCGCCTGTGGTGACTGATTCGCCTACGCTGTCAAACTTTTGGTAGATTAATACACCCATGATTACTAGGCTGTTGCTGAATTTTCCTTCGTATGCATCGCCTGGGAATACTGCTGCTGGTTCAGATAATCCTGTGCCGCCGGCTAAGCCGCCTATTTGTAGCTGCTTTTGCCATATTATGTGTGCGGTTTCTGGTGCATCGTCTTGTCCTAAAACTTCTGCGCCTCCATAGCTTCCTGGTGAAAGCCAGCTTCCGGAAACTGAGTACCATTCTCTGATTTGGCTATCGATTGGTCTGCTCCAGTATTCTGTTGGCAGCGAGAAACCTGGCCAGAACTTTGATGCCTCAGCGCCGACAACAAGGTTCAGTACCTCGCTGTCGGATGATTCGTAGTAGCATTTTACGTTTTGCTGTCCTAGGAAGAAATCATTTGTGCTATAGTTGTACCATTGTGCAGGGAAGTGTGTTTGAAGTTTATAAGTGCCTTCTTTATCGGGTACAAATATTGTACCTGTGCCGCCTGTAGAGTCTGTGTTGAATGGACCAAGCGTCTGGGTGGTGCCGTCTGGTTTGGTTACAGTTACGGTTAATCCGTACCATTTGTCCTGTGTAATTTGTAACGCTTCGGATATTCCGATGTGCAGTAGAACTTCTTCGCCGACTGCCACGGGGTTAGGTGTTGCGCCGATGTATGCGTAGGTTTTTTTGTGTCCTGTGTAGCTTTGTCCTTGTGCAGGCGTTATTGCCACAGTTGTCAGCATGCTAACAATCAGTATTAGTCCAAAAAGTGTCGTTATTTTTTGCAGTTTCATTTTGTTTTTCTCCTATCGGATAGAAGCATAGCTAACGCTAATTCTGATTGGATACTAACCAGTGTATTTTTTTTCGCTGATTAGCCAATGAAAAGCTAACTAGCCAATGCCTCTGCCCAATAGTTTGCAGTATTGACGCATTATATTTATAAGATTTATGCAACATTTTTAGTCATAATCAATTTTTTTTAACCTTTTAATGTGCATTAAATAAAAAATTTGTCACCACATGATCTAATTGAGTGATCACACCGCCAATAAATCTGTCTTAATTTAGAAAGAATTTTTAACCTTAACACCAATCTATGTGGGTATGGGAAAATGTACAAGAACAATTGGTGAACGTCGACTGGGCAGAACCATTTACAAACTCGGCAACAGTGTAGAACTTAGCAGCAAAGAAGGAAAAGCCAAATTAGCAGAGCAAAATTATAAGCAGAAAACACAAACTGCACAGGGCTTCAAATCTGATTCACCTGTTGAGAACATCCGCGACCCCATAAACTGGAAGAAAAAGCAGCCAGAACAGTAACTGCGCCATTTATTTGGCGGCTAAATGGTTTATGGTGATTAGGTCTGCTGAGGTATCTGGAATTTACCCTTTTAGGAGAAAGAGAAATACCTGATGCATGCAATATCATAACAAGCCAGAAACCCACTCAGCCCTAACCCGCCATACCTTAAAATAAAAAATGGAGAGAAGATTGTTTTCGTTTTCTTCACCTTACGGGTGCTTTCTTAGTACCAAAGCGACTAATGCGATGACTACTATGATTGCGATGAAAAGTCCTGCGATTGCTGGAATAAAGTACAAGTCAGCTGCTGATGGAGCGACTGTTGCTTGTGGTGCGGCTGTTGCTGCTGCATCTACTACGGCGATTGCTGTTTCCGACGAGGAACCCCAGTATGATTCTGTGCCCCCGAATGTTGCGATGACACTGTATTCACCTGAGACTTCAGGAACGAATGTTAGCTTGTAGTGCCCGCTTACGTCGCTTGTTGTTGTGCCGACGACGTATGTGTTGCCGTTTGGATCAAGTACGCTTACGACGACTGGTACGCCTGTTGCGTTGGTGGGTTTCGGTTGCTGCATGTAAACGTATTCCATCCATGCGCTTTGACTTATATCAGAGACTGCTGGTACGCCGTTGGGGAATCTTGCCGTTCTGTCTGAGTCTTTTGTGCCTGCAGAAATATCCATCACTGTGCCTTCGACTAAAACCAAGTTGCCTTGCTCTGAAACTTTGGGTGAAGCTGTAACTGCTGTTTGTGTTGGTCCTTTGCCTATGGAGTAGATTTGGCTGTCAAAGCAGTTCCACTGTATCAAATAGCCGTCTGCGCATGCTGTGGGAACTCTGCCTGTGAAGCTAAGTATGCTCCAGACAAGTTCGCCTGTGGTTGTGTTTATTGCAAGTTGCTGCGCGCCTGGATAGACTGGTGGGTCATACATGTGGCTTTCCGAGATGAAGAGTTTGCCGTCTGCAATCATACCGTTGTACCAAACGGGGTAGATGCCATAGCCAGTATTGTAGCCTGAACTTCGAGGTACATAAGTCCAGTCGATGTTTCCTGTTGCTAAGTCAACTGCGTTAACGTATCCGCCGAAGCCGAAGATGAACATCTTGCCGTATGCGAATTCTGCAGCGATTGATATGTGATCCCACGCGTTTCCCGGCAATTTAACGGGTCCCCATATTTGGTCACCGGTCTTCAATGAATAGCCATAGGCTTCGTTTGTGTCTTTGTTGTGTAGCACATAAACGTTGTCGCCTGAACCCATCACGGATATATCTTGCAGTTTAGGTATAGTTTGGTTCTTAGGACCCCATAGTAGAGCACCTGTTTTTGCGTCGAAGCCTGCAGTCACTTGAGAGCCGTAGCTTAGCGAAGAGAACATATTGTATGTCGGCGCGTACCTTATTACTATCACATCGTGGTCACGGATTACTATTCCGCCTTGGGATATTGCTGCTGGAAGAGGCACAGTCCACTCTATACCTTCACGCCAGTCTTTTGTGCCTGAGGGTCGCATTGTTATTCCGTCTGAGCCTAGCATAAGTCTGCTGGAGTTCCACAATGTGAGGTTACCGCCGCTTGTATAGTAGCCAAGGAGACTGCCTTTCTGGTCAGAATCTTCAGAGTCATCGATTAAAAACGCGGGGTTTTGGATGTTAGTGATGTTCATTAAGTATTCGCCGCTGTAAGCGTCGTAGACTGACATGTATTCTGGGTTACCAAAGAATGACGCTGAGGGACAACTGTATAGGAATGCCCAGGAGCCGAATTCCTGTATGGATTTGAAGCGCATTACTTGACCCATGCGGATGACTTCGTTTCCTGATTC
>CAYPGY010000050.1:0-15001 GCA_964410435.1 uncultured Candidatus Bathyarchaeia archaeon | reverse complement strand
CCCGTCTATCTGTGCAGTGCATACACTGGATATTAGACTGCTAATTGGTTGGTAGAATTCACCTATCCCTATATAGGTTTCAGCATAGAGTTTCTAATAGAGCACATAGACAAACAGCTATAGAATCCCTTATGGGGTTTTGTGCTTTCGGCGCTTTATGGTTCGCACAGGTTCCCAAATCTCTTGGCGATATGAACCGGGAACAATGAGTTCCATGAACTCTTGGCGTAGCGCCACTTCCTCTTTGACTACGGTGAAACCGTTTTCCCACTCTTCAGCGTCTTGCAAACTGTTGAATTTCCACATTGCTGTGAAGCCGCCGACTTGCCCGCCGTACTTGTGGCGTAGCACCCTCATTCCCTGCACGCCGCCAAAGAGCCCCGGCTTCTTCTTTAGGAGCGCAACAAGCTTCTTGCCCCAAGCGTTGTGCTCCGCGTATTTATCTGGTTTAACAGTGTATGTTCTGACTACAAAAACAGTCACATCTATTCCCCACCTAGAAGAGTGCTGGGGCATTAAAAAACAGATGTGCCCGTAATAGAGGAGAAATGGGTACACCGTAGCTACTTCTGATTCGCCAACTGTACAACAGCAGCAACAAACGCTTCGTCGCCGACTACGCGGGTTGTGTGCCCCTGCCCAGACGTATCCTCCAACAGGAAAACGTCGCCTCCGCGGAAACGCCGCTTCTCGCCGTCGCCTACTATTAACTCTACTTCGCCTTTTAGGCAGCAGAAGAACTGCTTCTTAGGCGTGGGGTGCCAGTCGCCGAACCAGCCAGCAGGTATGCTAAAGAAGACCATTTTGCTTACGTCCATGAATTCCGAGAGACCAACTGGCGGTGCGGGTGGCGCAAAATTGGTTTCTGTGAAAGAGGACATTGCATCTTTAAAATGAGATGTCCCTTTGTCGTCGGTGTAGAGAATAATGTACTTCAAGATAATCATCGTAGAATAGGAACATAATCGCATTTTTTAATATTTGTTGATTCCAGCTACACGCTTACTTCAGCAAATATATTAAAAGAATGGTTATGCATAGGCAAGCTTGAGTGTGGCGTAGACGGATGAGGTTAAATCGGGTTTCATTAATAATCGCATGTTTTGGGCTTCTTTCAATTGCTTGGGCGCCTGCTGTGTGCTGGAGTAACGGCGGCTACTCAGCAGACCCATCACACCCAGATTACGGCACACACGACTGGATTGCCGAGCACGCACTGGATTATCTGCCGCAATTAGAGAAGCAGTACATCGTCGATAACTTGGCAGTTTACCTTTTGGGCACTGAGCTGCCTGATAACGGCAACGGCGTCATCGGCGGAATAGGAGACACCGCCAAGCACCATATCTACTACTCGGCGGCAGGCGTCTTGACAGATGATGCCTCAGCGGTGAGGGCTAACGAAACCTACAGCCAAGCCTTAGTCTACCTCAAAAACGGAGACTACGCCAACGCAGCTAAAACCGCAGGGATAATGACGCATTACATAGCTGACATAGCGGTTTACGCGCATAACACGGGCAAATCTACAGCTTGGGGTGAGGAGCAGCATCACAGTGACTACGAGAACTTCGTTAACACCAGAACCAACAGCTACTCAGACAGCTTTAACAGTTACCTCGCCTACGACGGCAGCCTAAGCATAACAGCAGCGTATAACGCCACGGTGGTTTTGGCTTATGACACAACTTTTGGCGGAGCCAGCAGTCTTGGCTGTGTCTGGATGGATGCCAACTACAACTGGAGCAACCCTGTCTTCAGAGGTAGATGCGGGGAATCATTGAACTTAGCGGTTAACGCCGTAGCGGATGTGCTGCATACACTATACGTTGAGTCGTCGCCTTCTCCAAGCGCCATGCCTCTGGTAGTTCCAACAGCAAAACCAAATCCTTCAGCGGAGGCTACACCGAACCCAACCCCGACGCCTACAACGCCAGAATTCCCAGCCGCAACACTACTAGCGACCGCATTAGTAACACTTACAGCCGCCGCTGTTCTCTACAAGAAGAGCCACAAAGCAGGGTTTAGAGCGCCTCGGATTTGCCCATAACGCAGTAGTACATGCTATCCAGAGAGTACTGCTGCCACACCCCACAGTTAGGGCAGATACAGCCAACCTGCGTAGACTTCTCCTTTGCTTTACCCAGTGCACAGAACAGCGTGCCGCTTAACTGTGATTTCTTGTAGGTTGGGCACGTAGGGCAGAGGCACTGTTTGGCGTTTTCTTCGCTGTCAGGAACACTGTTACCCATCAAAATCTTACCTAAAAGAATGAGGCAGTGTGGGCTAATAACGGTATGTGACTAACGGGAACCATGGACAATAATAAGAGTAGGAGCCGCCAATACTTCTGTAGGTAAACTTATGCTTTCCGCAGCTATACTCATCCCAGTTCCCGACGTAAACAGCTACGTAACGTGCCCAAGATGCAACTCACATGTTACCGCAAACTCGAATTTCTGCAACATCTGCGGCGCATCGCTGAAGCCTCAGCCAGTTGTCCTGAAAATTTGCCCTAACTGTTACAGTCGTATCGCGGAGAAAGCGCATTTCTGCCCCGAATGCGGGAAAGAACAAGTAATAAAATAAAAAAGGAATTAGTATTTTAGAGATGCATATTCCCAAGCTGCCGAAGTAGGTGACCCTAAGCTGCCGTCAGCGTTGACCGATTGCGTCGTCACCTCAACCTTGGTTGGCATAAAACCGTATACATCGTACACTCGGCTGCCCCCGTCGAGACCTGTGTTAGTATTATACGAGGTGATGAAGGCGTTACTGAGTTTCCTAGTGCATACGTCAACTGCTTTGCCGTTGCCGTCGGTGGATTGAACCGCAATAGTTACGGTTAACTGTTTACCTAAAACACAGTCCTGGAACAGTGCTGGGGAAGCTTTGCTGGTTTCCGCTACCACTACAAAGCTGCTGGGATACGCGGAGCCAGTTGCTCTGCCGCCAGATTGTGGAACTGTAACTGTCCAGTTATAGGAGTTTGCTTCAACCCAGCCGAGGTGTTTTGCGTCGGTGGATTCTCCTGTGACGCCGTCAACTTTAAGGAACACCTGTATGTTGCCGCTTGAATATGCAGGTGAACCGACGATAGGCGAGTTAGGTGAACCTACTGAACCTGGAACGGCGTTGCCTCCGTTTTGATTGCCGTTCGCGTTTTCGTTAGTTGACTGGTTGATTTCGATTACTATGATTAAGCCGCCTGCGAAGAGGCAGCATACTGCAACTGCTACTATGGGGATTAGCCACTTCATTTTAGAGCCTCGCATACCCGATGCAATACGCTGGATTTAACCCTTGCCAGCAGCAACCCAGCAAGCAATTCAAAAAAGATAAAAAAGAAGAGTTAGGGTGTCTGCTGTGGCTGTTTTATTTTTCGCCTCATCAGCAAAACAACAGCCAGCAAAACAACTATTATGACCGCAACGACTGCGCCGATAGCCCACAGGGGGAATACCTCTGTATTAGCGGTGTTTTCAGGTAATACTGCATTGCCGTTTTCGTCTGTAAGTACTAGAAAGGCGTCGCATGTATCAACGTTTAATGGTGCTGTTTCGCCTGATATTGCGTAGCCGCCGTCGCTTGTCTGCGTTACCGCCCAGCCGTAGAAATCTTTGTCTGCTGATCCGTATGTTTGGTTCCACATGGTCATGCCGTTTATGTCCACTTTTACGAGCCAAGCAGCTGCATTACCGTTTACACCGTAAGAGTAAGTGTAGCCGCCCAGTGCGAAGCCGTCAGTGGTTTTAGCTCCGTACCAGCCGTGGTCGCCTTCTGGTCCGCCGTAGGTGTAGTCCCACATTAAGCCGCCCATCGCGTCAACTTTAAGCAGCCAAACATCTGCATCGCCTGCGCCGTAAGAGTAGGTTGTACAGTCAACTACGAAGTCTGTTTCTGTTTCAAAGGCATTATATGCGAAGTCATCGTCTGCTCCGCCGTAGGTTTCAGCCCACTGCTGATTGCCCTGCGCATCAACTTTAACCAGCCAAGCATCGTAGAGTCCTGCGCCTGTAGAGTTCGTGAAGCCAGACAATATGTAGCCGCCCTCCGAGGATGCAGTTATACCATAGAAGCCGTCGTCTCCTGCGCCGCCGTAGGTTTTCTGCCATTGCATGTTGCCAGCGGAGTCAGTTTTAATTAGGCAGCCGTCTGCTATCCAGTCAATGTTGCAGGTTAAACCTGCGATGAGGTAGCCGCCGTCGCTTGTCTGGATTAGCATCCAGCCTTCATCGTAGTATACGCCGCCGTAAGTTTGGTTCCACTGCATGTTACCCTCAGAGTCAAGCTTTACCAGCCAGATGTCTTCTTCGCCTGCACCATACGAGCTTGTGACGCCGACTACTGCGTAGCCGCCGTCGACTGTTGTGATGACGTTAAAGCCGGATTCGTTACCTGTTCCGCCGTAGTGCTTGCTCCAAGTTGTAGAGCCGTCGCCTGCCACTTTAAAAATCCACAAGTCGTCGGCTAATGCGCCATAGGATTGTGTGCAGCCTACTAGTATGTGGCTGCCGTCCATGGTGGCCATGTTGGCGACTGCCATGTCGTATTTGTCTCCGCCGTAAATCCATAACCCCGTGGTTACCGCCGCTGCGGACGAGGTGAAAATGGACAGGCATAAAACGCTGATTACTAAGATAGATGCTGTTTTCGCTACTTTATTCATCCATAGTCTCTCCCGAATGTAAGTTAACCGAATTAGCCCCAGCACGAAATATAAACCATCCATAACTGGCATGAACCAGTTTCGGGTTAGGCATCATTTGAAAAGTGTGCATTGGTAAAATACAAAACTGTGCATCAATAATGCACAAGCAGTGGAGTCGCTGGGACTTAGAATTGGGTAGCAAGCTTGCCAAGTCAGAGTTCAGCAGAAAAAAGCCATCAAAAAACAGGCTAACGGTATTATTCTATGATTAGGCAGTAAGTTGTAAGTGAATCCGTCGTGCTTTGGCCTGTTTCAAGGTAAAGCGTGTAGACTCCCTGCGAGTAAGCTGCGACGGCTGCGTTCATGGGGAAGCTAACTTCAAACGAGTTTCCGTTTTGAACCCAAGTGGTTGCTTCAATTGTTACTCCGCCCTGCGAAACGTAACCTGAAGGCAGAACTAAACCCACAAACGTCCCCGGATTATAGCCACTATTGTAAGGTGCCTCTCCTAGCTGTGCTACTGTTAAAGCGGAGGGGTCGTCATAGTAGATAGCGACCTGCTGGATAGTCCCCTGCCTCTGCATGGTGCCCTTCATTGTTACAACGCCTCCAGCGTAGTTTAACTGGCTCCAAGACACATAATCGTCTTCGAAGTCCTGAACAAGATAGACATTTTTACTGTCGTAGGCTATGCCGATGCTTACCTTGTTGTGGCTGGCGGTTAGGATGTTGTCGCGATGCGCCCAATTCGATGATGCATCATCGTACATCATGCTGTACTCAAGGTCTTTAAGAGATGATTTTATGTCGATGCTTGTGAAGATTCCAGTGACTCCGCGCCATGTAAGGTTCTCGGCAACAGCTCCTTTTCCGCCAGCCAGCGTGTAGCGCACGGGCGGCTTGTACCCGTTCATGTCCCAGTGGCTAAAGTAGCCGTTTGCGAGCATTTCATCAGCGTGCAGCTGCCCAGAATTAACAGAGCTTAAAGTCACGTTTTGGAGGCCTTTTTCTTGCCTGTCAGTGTTGATTAATTCAAGTGCATAGTTTACAAGTTCGCTGTATGTGGGATTACCTGTTTGAGTGCTAGGTGACCCTGAAGGATTCGTTATGGAGCCAAGGTTAAGTAAACCCGTGTTTACTGCTGCAAAGAGCAGTGCGCCTATTACAATAAGTATAGCTACTGCTGCGATTATAGTTTTCTTATGGGATTTCTTTTTTGGTTAAGCAAGCACTTGTATATGCCTTCCAGTACCTCTGTTCGATCAACCAGTATATAACAGTAGGCAGATTAGGCAACGCTGATTTGTCTTGTTAATCTATAAGTGTGTGGTTGGTGCGGTTGCCGGGATTCAAACCTATGTAGAAGCCAGAGTCTTCTTAGGAACATCTGAAGACCAACGCCAAGCAGGAACTACATGTATCAGTTTATCACCGATCTTCAAAGTGTCCTGCTGATTGAAAGTCAAAATCAAACCTTCCGGCAAATCAAATGCTTCAAGAGCCTCAATAAGGCCATCAAGCTCGCGGTTCTTGTTCTCTTCAGTTAAATTGTAACAGACTTGGATAGCCTGCGTTATCTTGTTTTCTTCTTTAACCAGAAAATCGCACTCTTTATCGCCTTTAAAGTAGAATATGTTCTTTCCATCTCTCCGCAGATCAAGAAAAACCGCATTCTCAAGCATTCTGCCTCTGTTTGCAGAAAAAGAAACTGAATTAACATCAGCTAACCCATTATCTATCACGTACACCTTCTTGGGGTTCACTGATTGCTTCTTTAGGGAGTAACTGAATTTCGGAACGGTAAACAAAAGGTAGCTATCCTCTAGATATGAAACATACGAGATCGCGCTGTTGGTTGAACCAAGGCTGAAAGTTTTCGCAAGACTGTTGTAGGAGAATTCGACACCTATGTTAGAGATTAGATAAAGCGCCATTTCCTTTATTGCTTTGGAGCTTCTTAGTTTATGCCGAACCACAATATCGCGCATGATTATGTCATTAAGTAGTTCTTGAAGGATTTCGCTTCGACTGAACCGTAGGTACTCTGGAAAACCGCCCCTGGTAAGGTATTCATTGTAACTCTCTGAGCTTACTTTTTTTGATGTGAAAGCGAGAAATTCGGTGTAGGAGAAGGGGAATAGCTCTTTGCGCAGATGCCTACCGGTAAGTCTTGTTCCGAGTTCCTTGCTTAGTAGTGAAGCGTTTGAGCCTGTTATTAGGAAATGTTTGCCTTTGTCAAGAGTGGTTCTAACAAAGAGTTCCCATTTTTCGACGTTTTGGATTTCATCAAAGAAGTAGCATTCTTGTTGACCGAATTTTGTGGTGAATAATTCGTCTAGTTTTTGGAAGTCGCCGAGATCAAAGCTGGCTGCTTTGGGGTCTTCGAAATTGAAGTAGTATTTTCCGTTTGTTGCCTTCATGGTTTGGCGTAGTAGGGTGCTTTTTCCGCAGCGTCGGATGCCTGATATGATTATGGCGAAGGGTAGCGTGAGGTCAATGTTGCTAGCTACTGTTCGGGGTACGCCGTAGTCGAGGGATTTGATGTCTTTTTGCTGTGCCTCGATTATTTGCCGTAATGTGTCTTTTAATATCATCAAATTAAAGTGTGCATTATTAAAATATAAGTTTATGCATTACTAATGCACAGTTTAGAGTGCGGTTGCCGGGATTTGAACCCGGGTAGCCAGCTTGGGAAGCTGGAGTCCTACCGAGCTAGACTACAACCGCGCGCTGCTATCTGAAACCGTCAGGGGTTATTTTAGGATTCTGTCGCCCTCAACCGCATAGCCGTTGCCGAGCAATCCACGCAGCAACGCCAGCTTCCAACTGTCAAGGCTGTCAAACGGCGCGGAGGTTACGCCCTCAAAATCGGTGTTAACGTCGAACTCGCCCTTCTCCGATTCCCTGTAGAGTACGAGCACTTTTTCTTTACCCAGTTTACCGAGCAAGTAGCCGAGTTCGAAGATGACGTCTTGGCGGGGTTTTAGTTTACGTTTGGCGGGCTCCTCAGTCTTTGCGTACACATAGTCATCTGGCGAAAGAAGAACCACTGCGAGACCGACGTCGGAGTAGTCGGCGGTGAAACGCTCCACGATTTTTCTCCCATGCCCCGGCTCCTCGCAGAGCACCACGGGAACAAGCAGGAGTTTCGCCAGCGCCTTCGATAACGCCTTTTTCATGGCGTCGTCAGTGCCGGAAACGATTAGGACACGGCGCTTAGCAGAAGATTGTGCCCCTGTGGGAGCTACTGCCGCTTGATGTTTAATTAAGAATTTATCCGTGCACAAGTAGGCGCCTTTAACTTTACCCCGCTCTACGGATTCAGCGACCATTTTCTTGTCTTTAGCCGCGACGATGCTTTCGTTGCTGGGCAAGTCAAGCATGTTTGCCTCCTCATAGGACCAGAAGATGACGGTTCTGGCGATTTTCATGGGGTTTAGGAGTCTGCCCAGAAACCAGAAGGGTTTGCCCTCGTTTATTGGGTCGGCGAAGGTGCGCTGTAGCTCTTCCTGTGTTATGTTGAAGCGGAAACCTGACTTGTCGGCTTCGGCGTATGCGAGGTAAATGTGGTACTTGGGTGTCTGCATAATGCTCAGTGACCTATTTCGCGGTTAATGCAGTAAAACCTTGTGCAAATTATGCGGCTTTAAATAAGGGGAGGGTGTCTGTGAGAGAGTAACAGAAGTCCAGCGAGGTTAGATTTTCCGCTGAGCTTGGAGAAGCCGCTTCAACCAGCCACTGGTACAATAAAAATAAAGGACCGCTCTGCCGTCTTCTAATTTGAAAAATAAGCCGCCGCCTGAATCACAGTCAAGTTAGGTCTGGTTGCTGTTAAAAAAACCATGATATTTAACCAAATTTGTACTAAAAGCTGATAAACCCCCTCTTTTACTACTGTTGCATTCAAGGTTAGAAGGGACCAATACACGGGCTGCGGCATATTTGGAGCAATAAACTACGAGAACCAACCAGTTTTCCCCTACGTTTACTGGGGACTAAGAGCTCAGAATCACCGAGGCCACCAATCACACGGCTTCCTCACATTCCAGAATGGACAATTCTTCTCATACAAGAACCTAGATCTAGTGCCGAAAGTCAAGGGCAACGCAATCAACGAATGGTTCGCAAGGCTCCCAGGCTCAATCGGCATCGGAAACGTCCGCTACACCACATCAGGAAAATGCGACGACATATCCATAGTGCAGGGTACACAGCCTTTCACCGCCTCAATGGGTGGAGTAACCGTAGCATTATCATTCAACGGCAACATCGTTAACACTCAGCCACTCAAAAAAGAGATGGAAAATAACTTTAAGAATTTCATATACAACTGCGACTCAGACCTCGTCTGCCACAAGTTCCTCTTAGGATACAAACAGAACAAAGACATCGTAGCAGCCGCAAAGGGAGTCATGGAAAGCCTCGACGGAGCATTCAGCGTCACAGGCATAACCGGAGACGGAGAATTCTTCGCCTTTAAAGACCCACACGGCATAAAACCGCTGTGCGCTGGACATGACCCCAACACAAAAACCTACGCGTTTTCTTCTGAAACCGTCAGCTTAGACATGAACAGCTTCGTCCGCGATTTTGAGTTAAACCCCGGAGAACTCGTCATCGCCACGAAAGACGGCTTTAAACGAATCCAAGTTATCGAAAACCCCAAACACGCTTTCTGCGCGTTCGAATTCGCGTATTTTGCGCGTCCCGACTCTATTTTCAACGGCAAATACGTATATGAAATCAGAGAGCAGTTCGGCAGAAACACCGTGAAAGAGTACCAAGACGTCGTGAAGGAATGCGACATAATCATGTCTGTTCCCGAAACAGGCGACGACTCCGCAATGGGCGTGCATGAAGCGTCAGGACTCCGCTGGGAACGCTGCTCAAGGCGCCACCGCTACGTAACCGAACGCGCGTTTATCCTGCTGAACGCTGAACGCTACTCAACCATCGATAAAAAAATCAACATCTTAGGCTCCAAAGTCGCAGGTAAAAGCGTAATCATAACAGAGGACAGCATCGTCCGCGGCGACACAACCAAAGTCATCATCGAAAAAATGCGGCAGGCAGGCGCGAAGAAGGTCTACGTGTTTGTGACTTTCCCACGCATTATCGGCCCATGCTTCTACGGCATCGACATGTCCAGCTACGGCCAACTTGTCGGCTCACGCCATACCCCTGAAGAAATCGCCAAGATCATCGGCGCCGACGGCGTCTGCTACCAGTCTATCGAAGCCCTCGTTGAGGCCACAGGCAAAAAAGCGGATGAACTCTGCTTGGCCTGCGTCACCGGCAAGTACCCGACACCCTGTGCACAGAAGATCGCTGACGCAATGAAGCGGCGCTTCCAAGAAGGCTACGAGGAGAAAGGCAGAATCTACGAGAACGAAGAGATTCAGCCGTAACCGCTATTAAGCTACCTAACGCAAAATACATCAACTAATAATCGGTGAATCTTTGATGGATAAACTGGGAGTACTACTGGTTTCTTACGGCGCACGAGAAGTCGCTATGGCTGACACGCTTCTACGCAGCAAAAACCACAACGTGCAACTATACATCGCTGACAAGCAATGCAACCCCTATAACGCAAAACACGCCGCAAAGCACGCGGTTATCCCAAGCTTAGACGTTAACGAAATATGCCGCTTCGCTGAAGCCAACAAAGCCAGCCTCGACTTCGTTTTGGTAGGATCTGAGAACCCCATCATCAAAGGCATCCGAGACTTAATCGAATCCAAAGTCGGCATCCCAGTTATCTGCCCCAAAAAAGCCTACGCGATTGAAGAAAGCAAAGTAGCCCAGCGCTTGCTATTCGAGGAAATCGCACCCGAAGCAAACCCAAGATTCAAAGTCTTCGACCCAACCCAATACAAATCGGAAGCTGAAGTTAAAACTGCAGTCTACAAATGGCTAGATGAACTCGACAACCAAGTTGCGGTAAAACCCGACAAACCCGCATTAGGCAAAGGAGTAGGCGTCTGGGGAGACCACTTCACCACCCGAGAGCAACTCTGGGAGCACTTCCTATCCAACTTCAAGTACGGCGCAGTCATACTCGAGGAAAAGGTACCCGGCGAAGAATCCAGTTGCATGGGCTTCTGCGACGGCAAACACTTCATACCGCTCCCCGACACACGCGATTACAAACGCGCTTTTGACGACGACCGCGGACCAAACACCGGCGGCATGGGCTCCTATAAAGACGCAAAAGACTATCTCCCATTTCTAACGGCGGCTGACCGCGAAGCCGAACTCGCCTTAGCCGAGAAGGTCTTCCGGGGCTGGCGCAAAAAAATCCCCGACGACACAGCACTACGCGGAGTCCCACTATACCTCGCGTTTATGCACACAGGCAAAGGAATCAAAATCCTCGAGATCAACAGCCGACCCGGCGACCCAGAAATCATGAACCTGCTCCCAGTAATCAAAGACGACTTTGCAGATGTCTGCCTGAGAATGATCAACGGCAACCTCAAGGGTGTAGAAATGCACAAGTCCGCCACAGTTTTAACCTACAAAGTACCGCCGGATTATGGCGGATACAGCGAAGTTCACGCAGACAAACTCGACAGAGCAGCAGTCGGCGGCCCAGTAGACCTCTCTAAAGCCGAAGCGCTAAGCAGGAAATACGGTGACAAAATCCGCATTTACCCCGGAAGCATGGAATTAAGAGACGGCAAAAATTACGCATTGAAATCTCGCGCCATCGGAATTTTGGGAATCGGCGGCGACATAGAGGAAGCCCGCAGCATCAGCCAAGAAGGCGCAAAAGCAATCACAGGCGGAGCACTCTGGAACCGCACCGACGTCGCAGCCAAAGACCACATCGCCAAAAGCGTCAAGAAGATGGAGCAGCTGAGGAAGGCTTGAAGCGCCTCTTCGTCTCCGACTGCGAAGGCCCAATCAGTAAAAACGATAACGCGTTCGAGTTAGCCGAGTATTTTATCCCAAGCGGCGATAGGCTTTTTGCGAACATCAGCAAATACGACGATGTACTTGTCGATGTAGTTCATAAACCCGGCTACACAGCGGGCAGTACACTGAAGCTGATTTTGCCCTTTTTTAAGGCGTACGGCGTGACTGATCGCCAGATGGAAGAGTTCAGCCAGCAAAACATCGTTCTGATCAAGGATACCAGAACAACGCTTGCCCACGTCCAGCACCTTGCTGACTCCTACATTGTGAGCACCAGCTACGAGCACTACATCCGCGCGCTCTGCAAAGCAACCGACTTCCCATTCCAAAACACTTACTGCACACGGCTAAGCCTTGATAAAACCCAGATAACAGCGCAGGAGAAAGAGAAGCTCCGAGAGTTAGCACAGGAAATCGCCCAGATGCGCACCATCGACATCTCAGGGATAAACTGCGTGGAGGACTTTTGTGACTGCGACCAGACGCTGCTGCAGCGATTAGATGAAATTTTCTGGACGATAATCCCCAAGATGACTGTGGGCAAACTCTTAACCGATGTAGTTACGGTTGGCGGGGAACAGAAAGCTGAATCCATTCGCGACGCCTCAAAAAAACTTGGTATAAATTTAGATGATGCCATGTACGTCGGCGACAGCATAACCGACGTCGAAGCATTCCAGCTGGTACGCAAAAACGGCGGCTTATCAGTATCGTTCAACGGCAACAGCTACGCCGTCAAGGCAGCTGAGGTAGCGGTGCAATCTGAGAGCAACCTTGTAACAGCCGCGTTAGCCGACATCTTCTGCAGGCACGGCAAACAAGCCGCCATTAAAGCAGTCGAAGACTGGAGCATAGAGGCACTCAAAAAAGCAGACATAGACCCAGCCATACGGGCAGAATTAACCACGCTTTACCCTGACTGCTTGCCGAAGGTTCAAATAGTAACATCCAAAAATATGGATTCACTCATCAAAGAAAGTAGCGAGTTCAGAAAAAAGGTACGTGGAGTAAACATAGGGAGACTAGGATAATATGGTTAAAAACCCAAAGATTGATTATGAAACCTTCATTGAAGGATTCGCCGGCTTATACTGCCGTGTTATCGTAACCGCAGACGACGTGGAAACACTCTGCAAAGCAGCCTCAGACTCAACTGCAACCCCCTCAGTGGTAATAGGCCGTACCGAAGGCGGCGTCGAACGCTACCTAAACGAAAACGAAACACCCGACGGACGCGTCGGCGCAATCCTTCAGTTCTGGGGCGAACTCAACCCAAACAAGGATTTCGCGAAAACCATCGAGAAATTCGAGAAAGAACTCAGCTACAGAATCCGCCAAGACATACTAGTTAAACCCTTCACCGCAGTCTACGACGCGTTGCCAAACGCAGAGGGCAAAATGGACATGATGAATCGCGTGGGTCACTGCGGCGACGGCTACGAACACATCGAGCAGCGCCACGGCAGAGAAGTCATCGTTGTCCCACTCATGTGCCCCGACTTCGTAATCGAACGCTACATAGGCTACGCCCGCGGAGTCGCAGGCGGCAACATCTGGCTATTCTGCACCAACAAAGAGGCACTAAAAGAAGCCGGTGCTAAAGCGCTCGACGCAATCCATCACATCGACGGCGTCGTCACAACCTTTGACATCTGTTCAGCTGGCTCTAAACCTGAAACTCACTTCCCAGAGATCGGCCCCACAACAAACCACATCTACTGTCCCTCGCTTAAAGGCAAACTCGGAAAAGAATCAAAGGTGCCAGAAGGAGTGGCCTACATAGCCGAAGTCGTCTACAACGCAGTCTCAATTGACGCAATAAAGAAAGCCACTAAAGCAGGCGTCGAAGCAACCGTGGACATCCCCGGCGTCGTGCGCATTTCAGCGGGTAACTATGAGGGTAAACTAGGTCAATATAAAATACCTTTCAGCGAGATATTTTAATGACAAGATTTGACGTAGTAGGATTCGGAGCACTCAACGTTGATACACTGTTAAAAGTTGATAAGATAGCGGGTGCTGAGGAAGAGAGCTTCATCCACGATTATGTAGAGGCATGCGGCGGTTCAGCAGCTAACACCATGGTTGGTTTAGCAAGACTGGGCTGCAGTGTGGGCTTCGTCGGCAAAATCGCAGACGACCACGAGGGCCAACTGCAAATCAACTGCTTCCAAAAGGAAGGCGTCAACACAGACGGCATCATCCACTCACCGAAGGGCAAAAGCGGCGTTTGCTTGGGCTTCGTGGACAAGAAGGGCGCAAGAGCACTCTACATCAACCCCGGAGTCAACGACCAAATCGAATTCAGAGAAATCCAAGCCTCATACATCACCGACACCCAGTTCCTGCATTTATCCTCGTTTGTCGGCGAGAAATCCTTCCGTGTGCAGAAGAAGCTCATGAGTTTTTTGCCTGACAGCGTTAAAGTCAGCTTTGACCCCGGTTCACTCTACGCGCAGAAGGGCCTCTCAGCTATTGAGCCAATTATCCAGAACTCGTTTGTTATGATGCCAAACGCTTTGGAGCTTGAACTCATCACCGGCGAACGTGAAATCCCTAAAGGCGCCCAAATGCTCATTGACATGGGCGTCAAGATCGTTGCGGTGAAAATGGGCGATAAAGGATGCTACGTGTCTAATGGCGAAGAAAAAATGACGCTGCAACCATACAAGGTTCCGGTAGTCGATACAACGGGTGCAGGTGACGCATTCGACGCAGGCTTCCTCTACGGCTTAGTCCACAACCGAACCCTTGAAGACTGCGGCAAGCTGGGTAACTTTGTGGCGTCAAGAAGCGTTATGAAAATGGGCGCCCGAGATGGTTTGCCAACACGTGAAGATCTAATCTTCTGATTTCCTTTTTTAGGCCACTTGGGTAGCTATAAGCTTGTTTTTCTTTTTTAATACTTCATGGTCTAATCCGCATACGGGGCAGAAAACGATTTCGTGGTCAGAAAAGTTTTCTGGGGCGAAGTCGAATTTGCTGTCGCATCCAACACATCTAACTTTCACGCGGCATTACCTCTTAGTATTCGAAGTATTCGAGTTTTAATTCGCCGCCTCTTTTTACAGTAAGCAGGTGTGCTAGGCATTCGGGGCAGTTTATGAGTTGGTATTCGCCGATTTGGTCGTATGTCTGGTCGTATTCGAAGCTTTTGTGGCATATTGGGCAGGTGAATTTTATTTGGTTTTCTAATTTCTGCATTTTTCGCTCTCTCCACAAACGTATTTACCTATGTAGGGTTAAGAGAAATTTGTTAGTAGAAAATAGAAACTATATAGACGACAGCCCCAAGTGGCCAGTTCTGCTTTTTTGCCTTTAAACAAGGAAGAGGGAGGTCGCTCTGAGGTAGGCAGGTTCTAAAAAGCCGCTTTTTTATAGGGGTAGGGAGGTACCTGTAAAGCAAAAAACGCCTTAACTGACTTCAGC
>CAYPGY010000049.1:0-15067 GCA_964410435.1 uncultured Candidatus Bathyarchaeia archaeon | reverse complement strand
TTATAAGTCATAAAGTATAAGAAGAAGTGTGTTTCCTTATTGGGAAGCTGGTAGTGAATTACGTGAACGTTCCTAAAGAAATCAACACTTACTGTCCTAAATGTAAGCATCACACAGTCCACACTGTATCCCTCTACAAAGCTGGCAAACGCCGCGCACTCGCCATAGGCGAAAGAGCCCACGCACGCGAAAAAGAAGGCTACGGTGGACAAAAATATGCATTACAGCACACCTTCGCAAAGACTACAAAAAAGCAGACTTTGCGCCTAAAATGCAAAACATGCAACTACATGTACCACAAAGACGGCATCCGCCTACGCAAGCTGGCGCTCGTCTAAAACCCTTAAATTAACAGGAGAAAACTGAAAAATGTCAGAATGGAATAAACTCATCCCCAAACCACGCAGCGTCTTCCTACGCGTAAAATGCCAAAAATGCGGCAACGAACAACTACTCTTCAGCAACAGCGTTAACAAAATCACCTGCAACGTCTGCGGCGAAACACTCGCAACACCCACCGGCGGAAGAGCAGAAATCAACGGCGAAGTCCAATCCGTACTAGAATAAACGGAGCGCGACTTTATGGCTGAGCGTAAGTCGCAGTACCCCGAAACCGGCGACCTAGTCATCGCCACCATCGAAACAGTAACCGACTACGGCGCTTACGCTAAACTAGACGAATACGACAAACGTGGATTACTCCACGTATCCGAAATTTCTTCTTCATGGATCAGAAACATACGCGACTTCGTACGCGAAAACCAGAAAGTAACCCTCAAAGTTCTACGAGTAGACAAAGAAAAAGGCCACATCGACCTCTCACTACGCCGCGTAACCAAACGTGAACGCATCGAAAAAGTCATGTCTTGGAAAAAGGAACGCAAAGCCGAGGCACTCATCCGCGGAGTAGCAGAAAAAACCGGCCTACCCCTAGAAGAAGTAACAGCAAAAACCGTCCCAGTCATCACCCAAAAATACGACCTATACGAAGCATTCGAAAAAGCCGCAATAGAAGGCCCCGAAGTCCTAACCGACCTAGGCATAGACCAAAACATCGCGGAAGCCTTCGCCAACGTGGCACAGGAACGCATCCACGTAAAACTAGTCAAAGTCCGCGGAGTACTAGAAATCAAAGTACCCTCAACAAACGGCGTAAAAGTAATCAAAGAAGCATTCCACAAAGCCAAACCCGAAAAAGTAAAAGACGCAAAAATCACCTTCTACGTCATAGCCGCACCAAAATACCAAATCGAGGTACAGGCAGAGAACTATAAAAGAGCCGAAGACGTCATGCAGAAAACCGCCGACAACATCACCAGCTACATTCATAAAGCCGGCGGCGAAGGCATCTTCAGAAGGGAAAAATAGTTGGTTTGGCAACTGCGCAAATGCACCAAATGCAGCCGCTACACGCTACACACAGACAAATGCCCAGCCTGCGGCGCAGCAGTAAAACTACCGCACCCAGCAAAGTTTTCACCAGACGACAAATACCTAAAGTACCGCATGGCCGCCAAAATGACCCAACCCCAAGAACAGGAGCAATAAGAGATTGAAGGAAACATACATTAAAGAATTCACACAAATCACCCCCAACAACCCCGTCCTCATCGAAGGCTTCCCCGGCTTGGGCCTCGTAGGCAAAATCGCACTACGATACCTCATAAAACAGCTTAAACCCAAAAAATTCGCCTACCTCTACAGCCCACACTTCCCATACTTCGTACTAGTCAACAAAAAAGGCAACGTACGACTACTCAGAGGAGCCTTCTACTACTACCAGAACCCCAAAGGCAGCGACATAATCCTATTCACAGGCGACTCTCAGTCACAAACGATTGAGGGACAATACGAAATCGCCGACCGCATGCTAGACTTCAGCGAGAAACACGGCGTCAAAACCATCGCAACCATCGGCGGCTACCGCATGGAACCCAAAGAGAAACCCAAAGTCTACATCGCAGCCACCGACCAAACCATACTCCACAAAGCAATAGACGCAGGCGCAACCCTATCCACCTCAGGCAGCCCAATCGTCGGAACCGCCGGACTCATACTGGGCCTATCCAAATTCAAAAACATCGAAGCCATCTGCCTACTCGGCGAAACACGAGGCTACCTCCCCGACCCCCAAGCAGCCAAAAGCGTGCTTGAAGTCCTCAGCGGCACATTCAACTTCGACCTCGACCTAAAAGGCCTCGACGAAGAAATCGCCAAAGCTGAATCCATGGTCTCAAAGCTACAGGCCATCGAACAGAAACGCGCCCTACAAGCTGAAGAAACCAAGAAACAAGAGGATAAGAAAACAACTTACATATCCTAAACAAAACTTTCTTTTATTACCGCCACAGTTTTCTGCGCTGCGGAACCATCCCCAAACGGCGACACAGAAGGCAACACCGCTTCTTCATTCAAAGCTTCATCCATAGCCGACAATATCCGTTTAGCGTCCGTACCGACAACCGACGCAAACCCCGCCTCAACCGCCTCCTGCCGCTCAGTAGACAGCCTAATCACCAGCACCCGCTTACGAATAGAAGGCGCCGTCGCCTCCTCCTGAATACCACCCGAATCCGTAATAATCAACCTCGAATGCCGCATAAGCATCAAAAAATCAAGGTAACCCGTAGGCGGCAACACATGCACATTCTTCATCCCCTCAACCTTACCAAGCAACCCGTTTTCCTGCAATCGCTTGCGCGTGCGCGGATGCATCGGGTAAACAAGCGGCAGCGGCGAATTCTCAAAAACCTCCATAAACGAGTTAAGCACAAAAGGGTCATCCACGTTCTCCGCCCGATGCGCAGTCGCCAACGCGTACTCCTCAAACGGCACCTGCTCCATAACACGCGACGACCTCTCAGCAATCGGCAAATGCTCCTTCACGGCATCAATCGCAGTGTTACCCGTCAAAAACACTTTACCCCAAACCTTCTCCGCCTTCAAGTTCGCCACCGCATGCTCAGTCGGCGAAAACAGAAACTGCGATATATGATCAGTTAAGCGCCTGTTATGCTCCTCAGGCATCCGAAGGTCATAACTACGCAGCCCCGCCTCCACGTGACCGAGTGGCACCACCCGCTTATTAGCCGCCAAAGCAGCCGACAAAACCGTATTCGTATCACCCTCAACAAGCACCACGGACGGATCAACCCTACCGATTAAATCATCCATCTTCATCATGATCTCAGCCGTCTGCGCACCAGCCGACGCAGACTCAACCTTAAGCCAGAAATCAGGCTTTGGAAGTTCAAGGTTCTCGATGAACTGCTCAGCCATATTATAATCATAGTGCTGGCCGCAGTGAACAAAAACATAGGGCAACCCCTCAACTTTAAGCGCACGAATAACCGGCGCCATCTTTATAATTTCAGGCCGTGTCCCTGTTACAACAACCACTGGCTTCATACATTCACCTAAGTCTTCTTTAAGCAGCCCTCGCGAGGCTCATAAACCGTGCCCTCACGCAGCAACTGAGTAAGCATACGCTCAATCTCGCCCTTAGCAATCTTATGCTTAGTCTCCAACTCGTTAACCAACGCGTCACGCTCAACCATACCCGTAGCCTTCTCCATCTCAACAATCGTCGAAATAACGATGCCTAAGCGGTCACGGATACTCTTCGGCCGACCCGTCATAATCAAGTCAATATCCACCTTGTAACTGGACATGTCAATACCCACTTCCTCAAGTGAGCGCTTCATAATCGCAATAGCCGCCTCAGCATCCTCAGGCGTAACAGTAGACCGCAACGCAACCTTCGCTCTAGCCTCGGCAACCCGCACAAGCGACTCAAGCTGACGCGCCGTAATAGCCACAGGCGAACCCTCCGATTCACTCGCGCTACGCATAGCCAAATAGAAGTCACTAAGCCGCTTCAACGCATCCTCACTTAACTCAGGCTTAATATTCTTGGCGTAGCTAACGTATTTGCGGAGCAACTCGGCGTTAATCTGAGCCTCCACGGGGGTTCTGCCGAAACGATGCATCTCCAAGATGTGCCGTGACATTCTGCCATCTGCATCCTTATTGGGGATGTCACGGAGCACAAATATGAGATCGAAACGTGAAAGGATAGTAACTGGAAGCGAAATGTTCTCGGCAACCGTACGGTTCGGCTCATAGCGGCCCAGTGACGGGTTAGCTGCTGCGAGCACAGCGGTTCGCGCGTTAAGCGTGGCGACAATGCCTCCTTTCGCTACTGAGACGGTATGCTGCTCCATGGCTTCGTGGATGGCAACGCGGTCTTCGGGACGCATCTTGTCCATTTCGTCGATGCATGCAATGCCTTTGTCGGCGAGTACGAGTGCACCTGCTTCAAGGCTCATGCTTCCGCCTTTCTCGCGGACGACCGCTGCAGTTAAACCCGCCGCGGTGGTGCCTCTGCCCGACGTATAAAGCCCTCTAGGCGCTAAACGCGAGATGTACTGCAGTAACTGTGACTTAGCGGTACCTGGGTCACCGATGATTAAGGCGTTAATTTCGCCTCTGATGTTAACGTCGGGAAGCGCTCTTGAGACGCCGCCGAATAGCAGGTACATGACTGCTTCTTTAAGGTGCTCGTTACCGAAAATGGAGGGCGCAATAGAAGTCATGATTTTTCTATGCACCTGCGGGTCTTTAGATAATTCTATGATTTCAGCTTCTTCCTCTGGAGTCGGGGGAGAAGTCTCAGGCTCCTTGCCCAGAACCTCAACTGAGTTTGCATCAAGCTGCAGAATAAACGTGCGAAGCTTACCCATACCTTGAAGCGAAGGCGCGAACGCGCGGACGATGCCAACAATTGAAACATGATCTCCTGGGCGGGCTAAGTCAACTATTTCGTCGCCGATCAACTTCACCGCGAGCACACGGGGAAGCTGCCCAGGCGGCAAATCCTCAGGTTTTTCCTGTAATCTTAGGTCCTGTGAGTCGATGAACTGTGAATCTTCCTGTGTGAACTCGAATGGTCCGTCTCTGCCGCAGTCGGGTGCCATACAGATTGAGGGTGCCTTTAGGAACTGCCCGTTCTGGTCAAGGTAATTCATGGTGCCGCAGCGTTTGCATTTAAACGCAGCAATCTGCACCATCGGGCGTACAGGTGTAGCGCGGACGATGATGCCTTCAACCATCACCATCTTGCTCATGTTTTTTGAGCCGAGCTTGCGAAGCTGCTCCTTAGCAAGAAGCTTAACGACGCGGACTATAATCTTCTCTATTTTCTCGGCGTACTCAGCATCTTCGATCCGTAGCTGCTCATACGCGCCTTTGCTTGCATGCTGCAGGTACTCCTCGGGTTTCGCTAAAAGCAGTTCTGATAATGTCTGGTCAAAACCGTAGAGGTCCTCAAACTCGATGGTTAATGAGTTCTTGCCGCTAATCGCCAGTTGCGCAATACGTTGTCTGTATTTTTCTTTTTTGAAGAATTCTTGGAAGCGCTGAGTCGGGTCTATAGCCTCAAGAGTCACGTTTGTCCGCTCCGTTCTGCTCTAAAATCTTAGCCTTCCATTCCGTGACTAATTTGCAGATCTGATCGTAAACTATTCTTTCTTCAGCCGTCAAGTTCTTGGTGACCTGATCGCTCAGTGCTGGAGTGGCAGCTAAAGCAACTATCTTTTTCAGCCGTGAATTTACGATGTCACGTGAAAGCTGTTTTGTTCGGTCGTATTCCTGAAACTTCTCGGACTGCTGAGTCTGGGTTGCCTGATCTTTTAGCTCCAACAAGTATCTGCGCAATTTCGGGTAGAAGTCGCTTGGTATGTCGGTGATTTGATCAGGCGCCTTTTTGCCTTCCTTAAAGTTGATACGGTAAATCTTTGTGTTGTCCAAGAGGTCATCTTCGCGGAAGTGCACCAGGGCATTTGCTGCAAGTTCCTTTGCCACCCAAAGATAAACCTCGTACTCGTTGCCCTCGTCAAAGGGGCCAACAGTTAAACCTGCAAGTTTAATTTCGGGGCAATTTCGGTTAGCGACAATCTTTACCATAGAATTCTCATAACAGAAGTCTAGTGTACAGATTTTTTTTGCTGCCATCGCTAATTCCCTTCTCTACTTGCCCACTTTGGGATTCACAGATATTGTGTAGGTGATGTAAAAAGGCTTTGCTAGCGAAACTCTGCTAAAAGAGATGTAGAACGCTAAGACTTCTATGTAGCGAATAGCTACCTTTTCATATTTTACGATGCTTTTAAAAAAATATTTAACGCGTTTAACTCTGTCAATACCTCGAATAACTATGGCGGACTAATCTACACAAATTCTTTAGGCCGTTATTTCTAGTTGCGTTTCACCTGTTTTAGCCCTAATAATTGCGGCGAAAACGTCCCCCATAAACTTACTAGCGTTAAAAATCTCGATTTCAGCTGGTTTCCCTTTTTCGTCAAAGTTAACTATGACCGCGCCATGGTCTTCTGCATACGCTATCTGTTTTTTGCTAAAAAGTATACTGAGCGTATCGCTAACACCGTCATAAGTTACTTTACTCATATCGCTTCCTCTTTGCTGGATATAACGTTACTATCAAGATGCTATTATCAGTTTCTTCATAAATCACTCGGAGAAGATCATCTGAAAGGATAGATTGAGCGATTTTTCGTCCTAAATAACCTGAAACAACATTGTCAGGTTTCTGAATAGTATCAATCGCTTTTTGTTGAGTGATGCCACTTTGCCTTAACCTGTTTATTTTATCGATCGCATGTGGAGAAAAGATAATTTGCCTATCTGGAAATTTGAAATTTCGGCGCATATCTTTTGTTGTATTTAATACGATTTACTTAAGAACTTTGCGAATATAACATCAATTGCTTAAAGCATTAATCCAAGCATTTTATCGCATTTGCTCTTTATAAATACCCGCATCAACGCTTTTGTCCGCATCTAACTCTCTTCCCAATTAAAAAACCGAAATTAGAAAAAGAAAAGAAGAAAGGGTTTTAGAAGTCAAGTATTTTCTTGACTGCGTCGTTTTCGACTTCATGCGCCAACGGGATACCCGTAACCTGCGTCGCAATCGTGCTTAAACTCATCAAGTCACTGCGGTTTATCAGGCTAAGGTTCCATTTACGGTTGCCCGCCATCAACTGTTTCAAGCCCACGCCGACACGGTCCGTAAGGTACGTGTAAACGCCGACGCTTTCTAGTGGAATCTCGCTGAAGCGGATACCGTATTTAGCTTTCAGTTCTGGAGTGGCGATGAAGAACTTGTCGGGGGTTGAGCCGAATTTGTCGGTGAAGCTCTTAGGCAGTTTACCTTCTGCCGCAAGTTGCTTGAAGTAGCCCGCCTTCATGGCTGCAGTGATCGGCGAGCGCCCCATAAGCACTGCCTTTACAAGTGGCCCGTCGCCGAAGTTGCTTAACGCTATGGTTTTGAATATGCTGGTTTCCTCGATGAATCCGCCTGCCATTACGAGGTCGGGTACGTATTTGCCTTTGGCTTTGAGGATCTGTGCGCATTGCATTACCAGTGCCTGTAGGTAAAGTGTGGGGATGCTCATTTCATCCATCATGGGTACTGGGCTCATGCCTGTTCCGCCGCCTGCGCCGTCGAAGCTGAGTGCGTCGATTTTTGCTTCCGAAGCCCACTTCATGGTGTAAGCAACTGCAGATGGGCGGTATGCACCTGTTTTTAGGAAGACTTTCTTTGCACCCTGCTTACGAAGCCACTCAATATCCTCTAAGAAGTTTTGCTCTTTAGGTATACCGACTCTGCTGTGGCGCTCAAAAGTGCTGAACACGCCCTGTTTGAAAGCATCCTGAACCGCTGGGTCTTCTGGGTCAGGGATAACTATGTAGCCACGTTTCTTCAGCAGAATCGCCTTCTGCAAATCTTTTAGGCGTACTTCGCCGCCGATGGCTTTAGCTCCCTGCCCCCACTTGCGTTCGATGATGTTCACTTCAAGTTTAGAGAGAGCATACGAGTCGATGCCGAGGCGCTGATCCTCAACGTTTGTCTGAACTATCACGTCGCCGTATTTCCTGTCCCAGAACTTGCGGAAGCTGTCTACTCTGCGTTTAAGTTCAGGCGAACAAGTAACCTTACCGTTAGTTAACTGAGCCTCAACATCCATACCAGCAATGTTTTCCCCTATGGTAACCGATACACCTGCCAAAGCGGCGCCGATTGCCAAACCATCCCAGTTGACGCGTGCTACCTCTGTTGAACCAAACGCGCCCGTTAGAATCGGAAGCTTGAGCTTCATGCCTCCGACCACTGTTTCAGTTTTGGCGTTTGGAAAAATCGCCGCCTCACTGGTTTCCGCGATTCCCTGCACTTCAAAAAGGCCTGCTTGGATGCTAAAATGCGACCAGTCTAAACCGAAGTTTTTGAGGGCTCCCGCGGTGCTGGTGCCGAACTGTGACGGTTCAGGGTAGAGTGCTTCGCGTCCACGAAATGCAGAGAGGCTGATTTCGCACATAACTGGGCAGTCTCTGATGCAGATGGGGCACATGCCGCTTATGGTGCTTGTGTCTTTCACTCTGGTGTTTGTTCCAACGGTGGATTTACCGTTTAAAAATGAGCTGTTACTGTGTACTTTTTCACTCATCTGTCCAAATCTCCATGCAGTCGGCTTTGTGCGTGGGTGCTACATCGTTTGTACAGTATTTAATGCTATACAACAGTAATTACATGCATGAAAACGACAACTAGTGAAATAAATGAAATAAATGTACAATCAGGTATGTTTATTAAAAGACAAATGAACGCTGAAAAAGAGCGGACAATTGTCTAGAAATTCGCAAGGTACTCTTCGAAGTTTTTACGGTCGCGTAAACACTGTGGACAAACACAGCTAAACGGCAAATTTTTGGTCGTGCACATATCAATGTAGCTACAGCCCTTGCATGGGAACGCTTTGCCGCAGCGGATACAGTTCTGCAGAAACACCACTTCGTCCTTCAAGATGGCGCTGACTTCATCGATAACCTGCTCGATATTATTGTAGCTTTTAATCGAGAACAGCATCGTGTCCCGACTGTAATCCAAACCGAGGTGCATTAGATTAAGGAATTTCTCGCGTTCCAGCCGCGGAAGCTTGAAGCCTTTACTGTTTAAAACAATGGTCATAGCTGCTAGTACCGTCCCATTTTAAGTAAATAATCTACTTCTTCGGGCGTAAACTCGAAGTATGCAGCAAGCGGACTCTTGGGCTTCTTAATCAGCATCAAACGTATGTAAGGAACGTAGGCTTCTCTTGCCATCTCAATTGATACATGACATCGGGCACCGATTTTAGCGCATACCGCTTGCAGTAAGCTGCGTTTAGGTTTTGTCCAGAACAACGTCATTATACGTATCGGCGGCGTGATCAAAGTAAAGGGCTTGTAGGATTCCGGGTTCACGGCGGAGGCTTCAGCTAACATGTTGTAGAAGTACTTAAGCAGATGCCAGTTCTCTGTACCGATCCTACCGCGGAACAGGTCCGCCCGCGACACATAATCGAACGCTTTAGCAAGTTCCACTACATCTGTGTAACGCTTCGGTAAATTATCAGCAACCGATAACAACAGCTCATCGTAGTCTACACTGGAGAACGCGAGCATACTTGACGTGTCCGCAATTGACTGAGCCGAGAAGTAACGCCGAAGCGTCTCATCCATGCTAACATCCTTATTCCGGCTAGACAGCATCATGGTATCCTGCAACGTCAAGGAGTGGTTTTCTTCGCTTAAACTCTGCAGGTCGTTTATTGCGCTACGTACGTCACCTCGGCTGTTCTGCGCGATACGCTCCAACGCCTCAAATTCAGCTTTCACATGCTCCAAAAGGCAGATTTTCTGCAGAAGCGCAATAATTAGGGGGATGCGGACCTGCTGGAAACGCACAAGCAAACAGACCTTCTTAAGCGGACGCAGCTTCTCTATGTCGGGGTCGTTAGCAGCCATAATCACCGGCACAAGCGACTCCTCCACGATTTTTATGATTGCGTTTACGCCGCCTCGGTCCTCGTTGCCTGCGATGCCGTCAACCTCGTCTAGGAACAGTACGTTGCCGCCGCTTTTAGCGCCCTCCGCAAAGCTGTCCAGCGAAGTATAAGAAGTGGCGGGCTTAGCGACGGCGTTAATTGCTTTTTCGCTGCGGGTGTCGCTTGCGTTCATTTCAACCACGCCAAAACCAAATTCGTGCGCTGCAGCCATAACAAGCGTGGTTTTGCCGACGCCGGGTGGACCATAAAGCAGCACCGCCTTCTTGGTGTGCCTCTTGTTCTTTAGCCACTCAAGAAACAGCGCTTTAGCTTCGTCGTTGCCGGTGACATCCTCGATTTTCCTCGGGCGATACTTCTCAACCCAGAGGAGCTGCTGCTTACTTTGCGTCTGCATAACTGTCCTCTATACTCTTACCGAACTTGGCGAACTGTGCAAGAAGCGCGCTTAGCTGGATATCGGTGTTGGCGCCCTCTGTTAAGCGGAAATCATACTCCCCGATAACTCCAGATAAATCTGCCTTCTGCTGAGGGGTTAAATCGCTCATCTTAAAGATTTCCCGCTGGACTTGACGAATGATTTCGGTGCCGCTAAATCCAAAGTTGCCCATAATGTCATACATTGTTTTCCGGGCTTCCATGAAGTCGCCGTAGAGTGCTTTTCGGATCATCTTCTGGACCTGCATGGGGCTTGCTTCGCCGATGACGAGCGCAACGGTTTTCTCGTCGATTAGCCCATCCTTGTAAGCGGAAGCGGTCTGTAGCGAATTGATTGCGTGACGCAGGTCACCTTCAGAAAATTCCACAATGCGATCAGCCGCTTCAGGTACTAGAGTGTACTTCTCTTTTTGCGCGATATCGATGAGGTGCTGCTTCATAGCCTGCTTTTCTACGCGGCTAAATCGGAATATTGCGCATCGGCTCTGGATTGGCTCGATAATTTTGCTTGACTGGTTACAGATCAAGATGAATCTGGATGTGCGGCTGCCGATTTCCATTATGCGGCGAAGCGCGGTCTGTGCTGGCCCAGTCATCTGGTCGCATTCGTCTAGGATGATTAATGCGAATGGAACGTCTCCGCCTCCGAAGCCTGCTCGGCTGTAGCGGCTGAAGTCTTTGATGCGGTCGCGGACGGTGTCGATGCCGCGTTCATCCGACGCGTTTAACTCAAGGGTGAAGCTTTTCCAGTTTGGCCCATACAGCGTGTGGGCGATGGCTAATGCGAGGGTTGTTTTTCCTGTGCCGGGGACACCCGCAAACAGCAAATGCGGCATGGTTTTTGGGTTCTTCATGAACGCTTTTAGGCTGTCCACGATGTCTTTTAAGCCTACGACTTCGTCGAGGGTTTTCGGGCGGTACTTTTCAACCCACATAAGAGCTTCTTCGGATGCTGCCATAAAGATGACCTTCAGATAAGTGTAGAGAATATCTCTGGCGATAATAGATTTAACTTTTCTGTACATGCTTAGCTAAATTTTGGGGCCTTCTACGATGCCAATGATGGTCTTTGGGATTGCCGATTGCCTACTGCCCAGCAGAATTATCGGATTTTGTATTTCCAAATTAGAAGATAATGGGGCCTATCCATTCCTTATCGAAAAGCTTTTTGTTTAATGCTATACCTTCAGAATCATGAGCAAAGAAGTAAAAAATGCCGCAGACGCTATTAAGAAGCTACGGACAGAAAGCACATCAGAATGGAATGGCGTTTTAGAGATACGCAAGTGGAGAGACGCTAAGAAAACAAGACTCAATCAATACTTCGTTTAGAAGATTACGGAAAACATGTACCGATGATAATTTAATAAAAAGAGGGATAAGCGAGCTTCTTGCTATTTCTTGAAACTCGCCTTTTTAATTAACGCAATTGCTGCCACTATAATTACCGCTACAACAGCTCCACTGACTATGTATACCGTGTTATCTGCAGATTGATCAGTTATCACTGGTGTTGGCGTTGCTAAGTTATTGTTTCCAACATCTGCTGGAAAGCCGAGGCTGCCCGTTGCCCTTGCAGAAATGACCTCGCCAGTATCAGCCCAGATCATCACTCTAAAACCATACGTAAATCCTGGGTATACCTTGTCTAGCGGAAGAACAATCTCCCAGTTGGGGTAAAGCACATTATTTCTTGGTTGCATCGTAAGGTTAGCGATCATCCAGTCGGTTTCCTCGTTAAGCTGCAGGTTGCTGATTGTTTCATTTCCAAACTCATAGGAGTAGTTGGCAAGATTCGCTTTAGCTGTGGCGATGGCTTGTTCTTTTGATAATACTTCCTTATAGTCTCCAAATGGGTATTGATTCCAGGCGTCGGTAAATGATTTAAGGGAACCGTTTTGGAAGACTAAGCTCAATCGATTGTACATATTATGAATGCCGTTGGGCGCGTTCATCCAATCAAAGCATTGATATTCAGAGTCTTGAATTGATATCGATAATTTAGCGTATTGAGTTGTTATTGTTGTGTTCTTTAGTTCGCTGATAGCCTGTATGTTTTCTTTTAGGGGTTGTATGTATGATGCATTTGAATATGCTTGGTAGTTGTCTAGAAGCTCTTGAGTTGCCGATAATGTGTTTTTCTCAGGGTTTGCTATTGTGATTGATCCCTTTATTTGATTAATGCTGCATGATACTATCTCGTCATTTCTGAAGTTGATAATTATCTCAAGTTTGCCGTCATCCGAATTCAAATTATATAATAAAGCTGCTCCTCTTTCTGGTGTGTTCATTTCTGAAACTAGTTTCATTTCATAATTCTTAGTTTCGAGTCCTATCACATTCTGTAGAAAAGCATTGACCATTTGTTGTCTGGCTTCATCAGACAGAGCAGCTTGACATATAGCGGGCATTGTTAGCAGCGTTATAACAATTGCTATTGTGATTGCAGTTTTCAAGTAATTTCTCATCATATGCATCTGGTCCTATGGAAGGTATATGTTGGCGTTACCGTAGACAAGCATTTGACCCGTATAATTGCCTGCGTCTGGCCAATCTGGCGGTTCATTTCCACCTACCCAGCCTGGGAACATATAAGCCCAACCTTGTGATAGTCTGTTATTGCTGTCAAGCCAATAGTTATTGTATCCAACCATGTAGGAGGCTTGTTCAAGTGCTCCTTTTATTGAATAACCATTTAGTGCAAAGTAATAGAAGAATACCAGCCAATGTTTGTATAGATTCTCTCCGTTTTGGTTGTACGTTCCCATTCCATCACCTATGCAAGGTGATGCACCTGTGAAGCTAATGAAACAATCAGAACCGCCATCTCCTGGGCTATATCCACTTGAACCTAATGTTCTGTGGAACCAACAATATGGCATTCCGTATATTGCAGGTGATGTACCACCGATTGCATTTGCGTTATTGCAAACCCAAAGTAGAGCGAAATCATAGTTATCATTTGTGTAGGAATAGACCATATTATCCCAGATTTTAGAAGGTTCTGATCCGGTCTGCTCACCTGATTCGTGGAAAGCAAATCGGTATGTGCTTGTTCCAGGAATCAATTGCATGCCCATATGTCCATAGTAGAACACTTCAGCTGTTGAATGGTAGGCATCGTTTTCTGCGTTTTGAATTTTGTAAGTCATCGTTGACCAGTACCAGTTTTGGTCATATGACAGTAGTTGGCCATAGTCTGCTACCCATTCATAGATTGGGAACCAAACTTGGTAGTTTTCGTCCCAATACCAATCTACTACTTCGTAGTTTCCCTGCGCTGCAAATTGGTCATAGATATCTCCAAGGGCATATTGTAGATAGGTAATATCCCATGTTCTTTGTTGCCATTTACTTCCATAAAGAGTACTTGCTGCGCCGTAATCGTATTCATAACCTTCGTTTGCGTATGCAATGCCAAATGAGACTTCTGCTGTAATAAGCGCTAGTACGAGTGCAGTTGCGGCAATAGTTATCATTTTTCTCATCTTTATTTCTCCAACAAATTGTTCTCTTTCGGTCTCTCGATTGAGACTAGGCGGTGACACGCCACCGATGAAGTTATCTCCGGCTTGTTACAAACTGCTTGTCGCTTGTCATTCAATGTGGTTTGGGTTTGTTTTTATAATTTTCTTAATTCTTCAGAATCTGATACTGAACCGTATGTGGGCTAGATTCTATTAAGGAGGTACCGACATCCTGCGTGTAACGTCTATCTATGAAACTGCCCCAAGAACCATCCCTATAAACGAAATAATGAACCCCAAGTACGCTGAGGATTGTTTTCCAACCTACTTGTCTATGTCCCATGAGAAGCCTGATATTACTAAGCCGCCGACGAAGCCAAGCGGGAATACAAGCCTGCCGTTAATCTTGAACCATAACAGCGATACAAGAAACGCCATTATTATCCAGCCGTAAGTGTGCGTGTTGATCTTCCGCTGAGAAGCAACTGTTTATGTGGCCAGTTCTGGCGGAGCTAAATAATTACCGCAATTAGAGCAGAAAAATTGGCCGGCGGCGCTTCTTTTCAGCATTTAGGGCAGATTACAGTTGACATAGTTATCAATCTGCCAATTATGGCTTCTATGGATAAAACTTTCCAATGTTAGGGGATAAAGAGAAGCGGTTCACTAAAAGAGAAGTAAAATGGTTTAGCCGATTTTTGCGCCTTCCGCAACATCCTTCTCAGGCTGCAGCACAGACACCACGCCAGCCGCGTCCTCAGCAGCCAGAACCATAGCCTGCGACTCCAAACCCGCAATCATTCGGCGCTGTAAGTTAAGCAGGAAAACAAACTTTTTGCCAACGACCTCTTCGGGCTTATAGTACTTCTGCAATCCCGCAATGCACTGGCGCTTCTCAGACCCAAAATCAACCTGCATCTTCAGAAGCTTCTTAGATTGGGGAACCGCTTCCGCCTCGATGACTTTACCGACTCTTATGTCGAGTTTTTCGAAGTATTCAAAGGATATCTCTTCTATTGTTGGCTTGGTTTCTTGTGCCATAGCTGTTCACGCTTTAGGGTAGGTATCTGATTCTTTGGATATTTACTTTTTCACTAAAGAAGCGATCTGCATACTTCAGCGAGGTGTCGTCTTTCTTATCGGGTGATGGCTAATGTTGTTATTTTAAGTGTGCAACTTGTGGCGGCTCAACAACTAACCAACAACAAAAACCAGACCCAGAACCAAAAACGGCTGTTTCTGCCAAAAGTTATGGAAGAT
>CAYPGY010000048.1:0-15123 GCA_964410435.1 uncultured Candidatus Bathyarchaeia archaeon | reverse complement strand
TAGTTAAGCCGCCAGAATAAACTAATCTAATTTTTTCGATTATTCTCTTCTTTCAACCACAATTCTGCAGTTAGCAACCTACGCGGCGATCACACCCAAAGCTGCAAGCCACGGCGCCAAAACCACACCGATAACACCCACCGTAACCGGAATCTCAAGCAGCGTTTTACCTCCATCATCCTTAACAATAATCCTAGTCACGTTACCCTCATGAAGAAGCTCACCTATTCGATCAACAAGATCTTTACCGCTAACCTTGTACTCTTCACTCGTAAACTTCGCGGTTGCCGCGCCGCAAACTGGACAGAACTTGTCATCGGCTTTTATTGGGGAACCACACTTCACGCAGTAAGTCAAAGTATCTGCACCATTAACTCAGGCGTTAAATCCGCCATAAAAGTGTTTGCCAACCCTAGCATAACTCCTAAAAGTCACGTAAAACACAAATTTAGATAAGCGAATTTATTAAGCGAAAACTGATACAATCAAACCCTAAATACGCTTATAGGAGAACAGAGCAAGTTGCCCATACGCCAACCAATAGTTTGTGTTCTAGGACACGTTGATTCAGGCAAAACCAGCCTACTTGATGAACTGCGCAAAACCAACGTGCAGCTCCGTGAAGCGGGCGGCATGACCCAGCATATAGGCGCCAGTTTTTTCCCAGTGGAAACTCTAAAACAGTTAATCGGCCCGTACATGGGTAGCTTTAAAACCGGCATTGAAATTCCCGGTTTGCTCATCGTCGACACGCCTGGACATGAAGCCTTCACTAATCTGCGCCGTAGGGGCGGTTCAGTGGCAGATATAGCGATTCTCGTAGTAAATGCTGTTCGAGGATTCGAGAATCAGACGTTTGAGTGTATTGAGATCCTTAGAGCTAAAAAAACGCCGTTTATTGTCGCCGTTAACCAGATTGACCGTATTCCCGGCTGGAAGGTTCACGATCATGCACCGTTTCTGCAATCTTATGCTAAACAGTCAAGCTTTGTGCAGGAGGAACTAAATAACAGTCTCTACCGCGTCATGGGGGAATTCAGCCGGCTGCAATTTAAAACCGACCGGTTTGATCACATTAAAGATTTCACTCAGAACATCGCGTTGGTGCCTACAAGTGCCAAAACAGGCGAGGGCTTAGCGGAACTTGTGATGGTGCTTGTCGGTTTAACTCAGCAGTTCCTCAAGAAACGTCTCCAAACCGCTGACGGACCCGCAAAAGGCTCCATCCTCGAAGTTAAAGAGGAACCAGGATTGGGTATGACACTAAACACAATTGTTTACGATGGCACGCTCCACAGAGACGACTTAGTTGTAGTGGGTGGTAAAAACGGACCCATCTCCGCACGTATCCGCACAATACTTGTGCCTAAACCGCTTGATGAAATGCGTGATCCACGAGACAAATTTACAAGTGTTGAATGCGTTTACGCTTCAGCAGGTGTGAAAATTATTGCGCCTGACTTAGGGGACGCATTGGCAGGCGCGCCGATGCTTGCAGTGCCCTCAGGAGAAGACGTAGCCAAATACTGCAACCTGATAACTGAAGAAATAGGGCGAATACGAATCACTAAAGAAATCGACGGCGTCATCGCCAAAGCAGACACCTTGGGCTCGCTTGAAGCTATGGCGGAAATCCTCAAAGCTAACAACGTGCAGGTTCGAAGCGCCGACATCGGCGACATCAGTAAACGCGACGTAATCGAAGCGTCAGTCGTCAAGCAACGCGATCCACTAGTCGGCGCTATTTTAGCATTTGGCGTAAAAACCCTTCCGGACGCTGAAGCAGACGCCGAAGCTACTGGAGTGAAGATTTTCCGTGACCCAATCATTTACAACCTCATCGACAACTACCTGCAGTGGGTAAAGGAAAAGAAGGAACGAAAGAGCGAAGAAGAATTTGATAAACTAATCAAACCCGGCAAAGTTATGGTTCTGCCTAAATGCATTTTCCGCCGTGCTAAACCGCTTGTCGTGGGCGTTGAAGTTCAAGCGGGAAGAGTAAGACAGAAGGTTTCGCTTATTCGGGCAGAAGACGGTTCTGATTTGGGCGAAATCCAGCAGGTGCAGGATGAGGGTAAAGCCATCCCTGAAGCTAAGCAGGGTATGCAGGTTGCTATCTCGATGGAGAAACCGATCGCGGGGCGCCACATATTTGAAAATGATGTGCTCTACGTGAAGGTGCCTGAAGCTGACGCTAAAATACTGTTGACTACTCACGCTGATGATTTGAGTTCGCAGGAGCAGGAGCTGCTTAAAGAGTACGTTAACATGATGCGTAAGAAGATTCCGTTCTGGGCGGGTGTCATGTAAACGGCGTCTAAGTGGCTCAGCGGTACCGCCCTCTTCCTTAATAGCGGAATATAATTTTAGGGCGATTTTTTTAAATTAGAAGAAGAAGGGAACACTGCCCTGCTACATCATCTTCTAAAACTTTTAGCAGAAACAACCGTTTTTGGTTTTGCAGTTGTTTTTTATTGCAGGTTGGTTGTGGTGATTGTACAACCAAGAAAAGACAAAGCAGCCATTTTTTGATGAGTTGTTAATAAAGAAAACAGTAGTCAGTCTACCAGCGGATTTAGCAGAAACAAAATTGTTTTCAGTTGTCGTCAATAGATGCAGAAGTTTATTGCCGCTGCCGAGTCATAAACGAGATAACTCTATTTATGAGCTTTTCTGCTTCGATATGTGCCGCAGTAACTTGAAGGATGCTGGCAAGTGTAAGAGTCAGGGTCATAGTATGGGCATTGACGTGAAAACCTGCATTTTGTGAGCTCCGCGAAAAGCAACTTCAAGGTGTATTTCGAATGCTCTGTTAGGGGTTGTCGCCGAATCGGGTGCATACCAGTTTGCCTCTCAATTCAAATATTGGCAGACAAATGGTGTATAGAAGGCACACATAAATAAAACAATCGATAACCAACCCAAAGCAAACCCCATTTAAAAACGTCGCCAGTATTTTCCACGTATTGGTTACCTGTACAAAAGAGATAACAACCAACAAACCTTTAAATGACCCCAAACACAAAAAAACAAGATCAAACCGACATAACATGTTGTGCCGAGGTCTCCTAGCCCGGCAGGGAGCAAGCCTGGAGATAATACTCTTCAGGAGTTTACCTGTAAGCTTGTGGCCTCTCGGGGCCACGGGGGTTCAAATCCCCCTCTCGGCGCCATCATCTTAATTCTGCAGTCTATCGGTAACTAAATCCAAGTTCGCTTAATTTCTTTAAACATATCAAAATGTGGATCGTCTGATAGTACGTGAGCTTGGTTTGATAAGGCAGTTGCCGCAATGATGCAATCGCCGATGGGTACATTTTTGTGAGTACTCTTTAGGATACCTGCCTCCTTAGCTATCGAAGGGTTTAGAGGCTCAAACTTGATTCCAGTTGACAGAAGCAGAAGGTAGACCAAATTGGCTCTCTCTTTACCCTCTCTTGCGCAAACCAACTGGATTGTTTCACAGAGAGTTATCGTTGGAATAAGGCCCTTGCCTGTTTTCAGTTCCTCCATTTTTCGCAGTAGCTTTTGGTGGGCGACCTTATCCTCAGTGTAGAAGTACTCAATAAAGAAACGGCTATCTACGGCTTGCTTCAAGCCTTCTAGTACTCCTCACGCATCTTGTCAATTTCTTTTTTGAGTTCTTCTACGTTTGCGTGGCCAGCAAATAATCCGATACAATCTTCTATTCGGGGTATTTTTTTGTAAATTACACTGTTTTCGGTAGCTTGGACAGTGAGTTCGTCACCTACTTTTATCCCTAACTGAACTCTAATTTCGGCGGGGATTGTCGTCTGCCCTTTTCTTGTGACCTTTACTTTTTGCATAGCGACCCTACAATAATATCTGGGCACTACCTTTATAGAATTTACTACATATAACCTAAAAGTACTACCATTTTTTTGAGTCCTGCAAAAAAGCGATTAAGAGATTAAAAGCATCGTTCTTTGGACGCGATCCCTTAACTTCAGTAACCTAGTATTGGTCAATGTTTACGCTTTTCGGCAGAAACTCCAGCAGCTTAGCTACAAGCTTCTCTCTTGTCTCCAAAATATCCTGCTTTGCAGCTTTACCAGGGTTTTCCTCAAGGTAACCATGCAGCAAATCCACCAGTTTAGCCCGCGCCGTCTTCTCTGATAGCCTACGTACTGTGTACCCAATCGCTTGATCGAGTGCTTCCGCGCAGTTAGCTCGGCTCAGCTTCCGCCCAAGCACCATAAAACAAACCATCGAAGCCGCGAACTCGTCCGCCAAAATATCCTCGAACAATGTTTGTTCTCGCATCCTGAAGTGAAATTCGTACTGCTGCGCTATAAATGACTGAGCAAGCATCCGAACCAGTACCGTTTTCATCGTGTCTGCGTTGTCGCTCTTAGCCAGAAAAAGGTTGATTTCCAGCGGGTTCGCCTCGTTCAGGCTTCCGCCTGTCTGGGTATCCGCCTTTTTATGGAGTACAACAGTGATTCCTTCCTGCTTTGAGGTGTCAGTAAAGGCGCCGCCGCAGCAGTCCTCTATTCTCCGCAAAAATTTCTGGCCGCTTTTAGCCCATTCTTTTTCGAGTGTTTCTTTTTTCTTTTTTAGCCATTCGCGGTCGCTTTTTGTTTCGCCGGTTCCCAATTTGAAGGTGATAAGCGGAAGGTCGTCTATTTTGGTACACCTACAGGCATGTTATGCGCTGATTACATCTAAGTTTTTCTTATCGCTCACACGATTTGTTCCAAGTGATTACGCCTTATTTGATGGAGTATCGCATAAAAACAGGCATTATATAGCGCTGATGGTTCTGGCTAGGCATGCGTCGATGGCAACTACATCTGCAATCGTAGTTTATTTCATAAAAAATACATAGAGAAAAACTCAAGATAATTTTGGAGTAGTTAACTAAAGCTTTATGGAATAAGCACGGATTCGCACTCGATTGGTTCCTCATCTACGTTTAAAAACTCCTTCACCTGCGCCATGATCTTTGCAAGCCCCTTCTCGGTCAGGGGAGGATCGTACTTTATGCGCAGTACTTCCCAACCTTGCTTTGTTAGCAGGTCGTCGATTTCCTCGTCGTGTTCAAGTTGCTTGTCTTTCTTGTGTACGGGGTTGCCGTCGAGGTAGACGATTTTGCGCTTCTCTATCCAGCAGAAGTCTGGTATGGTAGATTTCAGGATTATCGGCTGCTGGGTGACCATTCCGGCTGTTAAGCCCTGAATGCTTAGCGCTTTGAAGAGGTCAATTTCTGCTTTGCTAACTTTTGGGTGCATTCGTTCTTTGTAGCTCAATCTATGTTCACGGAAGCATCAATTGCGTCTAAGCGCATATAGCCGCTACGCTGAAACAACATGCACCGACAGGGGAGACATAAGTGAAAGTAACCAAAAGTATACCTGGCGGGTCGCCACTGTTAAACACGCGGCGCACATCAAAAGTTAGATCCCTAATCCTTCCTTAGGGCAGTTGGCGATGATACGCCCGGTTTAACCTGCTAACCCGCCAAGTTTGGGTGTACCTCTTGGATGGCTATTTCTCGCAAGAAAACACTATTTTTCGCGAACTATATTTGGAGTTGTGGTTGTGTCAAGTGTACAACAAGCAGACCATTCGGCGGTGACAGAAAAGCAGAATTAATGAACCCTTAATTGCTGAGTTGGGCTGTACTCGTCGTAGAGTACTGTTTCGAATGTTATTTCATCTCGGCTCTTTTGCTTAGGTGTCCGGTAGTCACTTATGGGTTTCTTATTTGACGGTTCAACTGTAGAGATAAGCCAACCGATTAGAGCAATGAAGATAAGCGCTGGTAGAATCATCAATACTAAGGCTTTGCTTCGTTTACGCTTGACTCTCTGCTTAGACACCGTCTGCACCTGACTCCAAAGTTGGGTTTCTGTGTAGATAAGCCTTGATAATCCACCATAATGATTACAAATCTACTTTCAAAAAGGATGAGAAGGGATTGTTATACGGGTTTAAGCGTTATATGGAACTGTGCTTGTCCACCCGGCGGGAACAGAAAGAAAACCGTGTAGCTCTGCTGTGTTGCTTCACCGAAAGTTTCGGTGTAGGGTGTGTTCTGCATTATCACTTTGTCGGTGGCTTTGATGTCTGGTAGAATCGAATATACATCGCCTGATACGCAGGTATTGTTTACTCCTTTGTCCCAGAAGCCGCTATAGAGGTATACATCGACCCAGCCGCCTGCGCCGCCAGGCATCTTGGGCGCCTCTATTGTCAGTTGCATCTGCTGGTTTGCGGCAACAGTGAAGGGTACGTAAACTATGGGTACGGAATCGTTGAAGAACCTTAGACATGGACTTGAACCTGAAACGGTGATGTCAAGTGATTGTGTGGGTGTGTGAGTTGTCTGTGCTGGAATCAGCTGAGAGTAGGTAACTATGCCGACTCCGGCGCAGATAACAATTATGAAAGCTGCTAAACCGATTATTTTTATGTTCACGTTTCTTCCTCTTCATTTTTTAGCTGGCAATAAAACGATGTGGCTATATAATTATACTGTAAAAAAAGGGGTTTAATAGCAAAAGGTAATGCTGAACAAATCAGGAAGAGTAACAACTATTATGAACAGTCGATTTTAAGTGCCTTAACCTTTTAATCGAGGCAAAATTCAGCAAAGCAAAAACCGCTAAAACAGCAACCCAGACGCCAGCAACAACAAAATCCACGGAGTTCCCAAGCGGGTAAACCTGCCCGAAGTTATACATTGCCGCGTTAAAGTTCAAAGCACCCATAAACAGCACCAGAACCGAAACCAGCACCGCTACATAGAAAGACAGCTTGGTTTTCACTCGGTACAGCAGATAATAGGCCACAAAAACCGTAGGGATAAAAAACACCAAAGCACCTAACGCGCTAAGAGGCCACCCCAAGAAGTTTAATTCAATGGCTGTCTGAAGAATGTTGATCTGGTAGATCGTGGAGAGCACATCGAAGAACCAGCATGCAAAGCCCAGCCCCTGAAGCGCCATCAGCACAGCTTTGGCTTTCTTGACGGTTGCCTGCACATCGCTGGTATGCTGGTTTAAGCGGTCAACTGTTTTTAGAAGATTCACCATAAACGGAGCCGCCAGAACTGCGAAGAGCGCCAGTGCAGGCACAAGCCCCGTGTAGCTTGGTAACCAGACAGCAGTTAAGAATAAGCATATGATACTTGAGGCTGCAACAAAGCCCCTGATGACTGCACCCGAAGTACCCATAATGTATCACGCATATGGCGTCGGCAATGGGATAATAGTTTGTTATGTACCTATCCAGACGCACATACCGTTTTACAACATCAAGAAAACTCCTTAATGATTAATTTGCAGCACATCAAGACACTCATACTTATCATAGCCGTCGCGCTGGTTATGGTTGCTGCCGGCTGGTTTACACAGGAGACTTATTCGTGGCCTCAGTCAAGGTCTATGGGTATCAGCTCTGAATCCTTCACTGTAGAAGCTAACCAAACGTCGTATCGTAGCGTCGTTCTGCCTCAAGTGGGTCAGTATTCTCTTCGAGTCAGCATACCCAAAGATTCCGGCACAGTCTTCGCACAGGCAATCTCAAATCAATCGCTCCAGCAGTGGCTAAATGGCAACTATAATGTTTCATGGTCTGGAACCCAACAAGAAGACGCCAACAGCGTCTACAGCGTCTATTATGGGCAAGTAGTGAATTGTGACTCTGATGTTGCAAATATTGTTTTTTGGAACCCTGAGATTTTCTCTCAGCAGGTGACTTTTTCTGTTTCTCGCGAATGGTTCGAAATGGATTACGTGAACTACTACGTTGGCCTCGCACTTTTTGCAGCGGGAACATTGATTCTCATAGCGATTCCCAGTAGATGGATAATAAAAAATCGCGCGTCACTGTTAAGCGCCAAATGGAGCGTAAGAAAGCTGATTACACTCGTAATCGCATTAATCCTGCTCGGCACAGGTCTCTGGGCAGCCAGCGTCTTCTCACAGCCGGTCCAAGCACGCGAGACAACCTCAAAAGGCATAGTCCCATTAGCTGCACATGAACAACACTGCATAGTCTATAAAGAAACTGAACCCAGTACATACTACGTTGCGGTGGACGGCGGTTTAGGCTTCATAGAAGTTTACGTTAACACGGAGAACAGAACTGTCGGTTACTGGCCGAACGGAACCACGGAGCCCATGACACCTATGTTCAATGACACGAAAGGCCAATTCAGCTACACCATATGGGTTGGACCTGACCAGTCGATAACACGCTACCTCGTGTTTTACAATCCTGACTCAACAAGTAAACAGGTAACTTACGAAGTAACCCGCGACATAACATACAGCAACTACATTGCCTTAACCGCTGGGATCGCAGCGGCTGCAGCGGGGGCACTGCTGTTTGGACTTACCCTTCTTCAGGATAAGCTACAAAACTTTAACAGGGCATTAGATAACCAAGAGTAAACCCAACCTTTTCGCCTTTTAGTAAGGGAGGCGAGGTCACCCTGAGACGGATAGAGGTCACTCGCCAGAAAGCCGCCATCACTGATTCTATAGCTGTTTACCTATGTGCTCTATTAGAAACTCATTGCAGAAACCTATAGAGGGGTCCCTTGAGGGCACAGTTTTTCGCATGATAATGAGGGGGTCTCACTCTGAAACAGGCATATCCACTTTTAGGCGCTTTTATAGGGGTAGAGAGGTAACTTGAGAGCAACAGAAACCACAACTGTCGTATCAAGCTACCAGCAACCACGCACACGTCGTCGCAATCAACAAACGCCTGCGTCATGCCACATTCCAGTCATCGCCTTTAGAATGTATAAATAAAAGGTATTAGAAAGAAAAAAGCAGCTGATATTGCCTCTGCAAAACGGTGAACAGTAACCTATAAACGGATATGTTTATATTGAAATCTACAGTTTTAGTCACTACTCGAATCAAGGAAATGTAGAATATGACAACTCACAGCAGCCTATACAAAAGAAAGCTTACAGGCGGCAAAAAACGCGCTTACCGCACAAAGAAAGTTTACGAATCAGGCGGATACCCAGCTGAAACAATCCTTGGCGAATCAAAACGTAAGATAGCCAGAACCAAAGGCGGAAACAGCAAAGTTAAGGTTTTAACAGAAAAATTCGCATCAGTAACAGACCCAAAAACTAACACAACATCAAAAACAGAAATCGTACGCGTTGTCAGCAACGGCGCAAACGTCGACTACAACCGCAGAGGCGTCATCACAAAAGGCGCACAGATCGAAACCAAGTTGGGCCTCGCAAAAGTCACAAGCCGCCCAGGCAACGATGGCGTAATAAACGCTATCTTAGTAGGCCAATAAGCCTATTACTTTCTTTTCTTAATTTAATCTCTAAAATTTTGAAAAAAATTAGAACGCTACTTTAGCGTCTACTCTGAATTTGCTGCTGCTGATTCTTAATCTTAAACAGTTGCTTCGCAAGCTTCTGGATAATATCCTCTTTAGACTCATGCTTAGCAACAATCAGCATACCACACTTTGACCAGTGAGCCTTCGGGAAATGAGCTTCCAAGTTAAGCTCGTTTTCCAAGCCCAGCTTGTCAGCGGCTTCCTTGATTTCAGTGATCTTGGGCGACACTACTGCTTGGCTACGGTTTACTCTGCGTCCTTCCGCTCGGCTCTTGTTAACGTCAAAGTACACTGGCCAGATGATGGCTTGATTGTCAAGTTTACGCATAGTTTTCACCTATTTTTGGGCGTAGTAAACGACTAGTTTCTCGGCGACTTCGTTTACTCTTACGAAGCCGAACCTCTCGAACTGTATGATGTCGTCGGGCTTTAACTTTTTGCATGCAACCTCAGCGTATCCCTGCATTACTGTGGCGTCCTGCTGCACAACTTCGGCTTGGTACTCTTGGCCTTTGGGTATCCACTGGATTAGTTGCACCTTGATTTTGCGTACGTCCTCGTAGGATTCGCTAGCGTAGCTTGCAGTTACTGCGTTGTCGGCTACAGTTTTGATTGTGATGTTGAAGAGCTCCATAAGCCGCATAGTTTGCCCTGCCCGCATAGCTCTGGCGTCTTTTTCACTGATCCACAACGAAGCAGCTTTCTCTGCGCCTTCTGGCTGAATTGTGTATTCACGGAAGCCACGTTCAGGATGCTCAGGATGCAGCGGAAGCTTCGCCACAAAAGCCTTTGGTAAACCCGTGACTTTAAGTTCAACGGGTGCCGCTACAAAGAAGTAGCGGTTACTTGATGCGTCGAGGATTTTGCGGTTGTGTGAATAGAGGTTTTCCCAGCTTAATGTGACGTCGTTGGGTTTGGTGCCGACTTCAATGATCAATTTTTTGATGGCTTCAGCCTGGATTCCGCGCTTCTTTAGTGCGGCGAAAGTGCCTAAGCGTGGGTCATCGAAGTCTGCATAGTCGCCCTCGTTAATGCCCGCAACAATTTTTGACTTTGAAAGTGCTGCGCCTGTGATTTTTAGTCTGCCATAATGGATAGCTTCAGGGTACTCCCAGCCAAGGTGCTGATACATGTACTTCTGTCTGACCATGTTAGTGTAATGCTCTTTGCCGCGGATAATGTGCGTCATGCCCATTAAGTGATCGTCGATTCCTGCTGCAAGGTTGTAGAGTGGCCAGAGGAAGTATTTGCTGCCTACACGCGGATGAGGATACTTCACGGTGTCGATTACTCTGAGTGCTGGCCAGTCGCGGATTGCGGGGTTGGGGTGATCTAAATCTGTTTTTACTCGAACGACCGCTTGTCCTTCCGTGTAGCCGCCAGACAGCATCTTTTTCCAGCGCTCGGTCTGCTCTTTAGCGGACATGTCACGGCATGGGCAAGCCTGCTTCGTCAGTGTCTTCTCACGGAACTGCTCAGGATTACACTCACAAACGTATGCGTTTCCGTCACCCACCATTTTACCTACAATTTCGTAGTAGATTTCCAGACGGTCGCTCTGAACGTATTCTTCGTCCCAGTTACAGCCAAGCCACTTCAAATCCCGCTTGATTGCTTCGTAGTATTCAAGCTGAGGCTTCTTGGTTTTAGGGTCAGTGTCTTCAAAGCGTAAAATGAATTTACCGTTATACATACGGGCATACTCGTGACTTAGCACTATAGCGCGTGCTGAACCCAAGTGCAATACACAGTCGGGGTTAGGAGAGAAACGGGTAGTGATTACTTTGTATTTTTCTGCGTTTGGTAGCGGCGAAAGCTTCTTTTCTTCAGATTCATGCTTCTTTTGGGTTTCCGGCCAGTTCTTCTCTACAACTGCCTTCTGCTCAGCTAGCGGCATCGCGTTAACTTCCGCCACAACCTGATTGATAACGACTGAAAGCTCCTTAACCTTGCTTCTGTACTCGGCTTTCTCGCCCAGAACTTTACCTACCATTGCGCCTGCCTGCGCTTTACCATCATGACTAACCGCGTTTAGCAATGCGGCTTTACGGATAAACTCACGTAGTTCAACATCGTTTTCTAGTGCCAAATATTATTCGCCTGTGTTACTTTTTGCGCTTTATCAAGAATTCAGCGAACGCTTTTAATTTTTCCTTAGCTTCCGGCGTAGGCAGCAACTTATCCACATCGGTCCAGCTGTCCACAACCATCTTCTCCGCCAACGCTTTCACGTATTCGAATGCACCGTACTTTTTGATAATTGCGATGGCTTCGTCACGCAGCTTCTGATCAAAGGTGTGCATGCCTAAGATTTCGAGCAGACGCTTCTTGTCAGCAGCATTAGCTTTCTGAAGAGTGTATATTACAAGCAGTGAGCGTTTACCTTCGCTTATGTCGCCGCCTACGCAGCCTTTGCTCTTAGCGAATTCTTCACCTGTCAAATCTAGTATGTCGTCTTGCATCTGGAAGGCAACACCGATGGATTCGGCGAGGCGACCGAGTTTCTCAACGAGTTTGCTATCTGCACCTGCTAAAACTGCCGCGATTTTCGCGGACATCCGTGCCAATGTACCCGTTTTGTAGGCGCACATCTGCAAATAATCCTGCTCACTAAGGGCATCAGCGTTTGCGATACCACGGTGCCACGCAATATCCATAGCTTGACCCATACTTAGGTTAATCATTTCCTGCACGTAAATCTCATACACGTCCCGCTGTGCTTCCGCTGAGAGTTTGTCTCGGTTCTCCATTATGGGTAGCAGCGGCAGGTAGTACATGGCGTTGCCTGCGTTAACGGATATATCAAGCTGGTAGATTTTGTAGGTGCAGGGTTTACCTCGACGCATCTCGGAGGAGTCTTCAATGTCGTCGATTACGAGTGTGCCGTTGTGGATAACTTCGGGGATAACTGCGAAGTCAGTGCAGTAGCCGTCTTTTTTGCCCAGCGCTTCGCAGATTAGTAGGAAAAGTGCAGGTCGCCAACGTTTTCCTCCGCGGTCAAGCATGTCCCAGATTGGGTCAGCTATAGCCTTGTTTAGTGGCTCCAGATTGTAGCTGTACATTGGCGGAGCAACTTTGAATAAAATAGAGTTCTTGCTAAATTTTCTGGGAATATATTTTTCGACTGCTTTATCGATTTGCGGTGCCGTTTCAGTTAGGAATCTCTCTATATCCATGTTAATATACGCCTCTTTTAGCATACTTTTGTAAATTGAAGCCGCGTGCAGACAGCCACTCGGCGGTTTTACCAGTTATCACGACTGGCGTGTAAGCTAAATCAGAGATTTTTTCCACACCTGTTAGAAACATAACGTTACGCAGTTCCTCGGTTAAGCTGCGGAGTTTCTGCTCTGTCTCCTCTGGACCTTTAACTGCGGTTTGCAGGATAGGCTGTACGAGACTGGCCAAATCAGCGTTTAACGCGAGCGCCTTAGCGATGTCTGTGCCGCTGCGCACGCCACCTGCCGCTATTATTGGGAGTTTTACGGTTTGAGACGTTTCAACAAGGCTGACAGCGGTCGGTATTCCCCAATCCCAGAGTGCTTCACCCAGATAGTGCTGGATTTCACCCTCTTTTTTTGGGGTTCGGTGGAACTCAACTGCTGCGAAGCTGGTTCCGCCGACTCCGCCGACGTCGATGGCTTTTACGCCTGCCTTTTCAAGCGCTTTTGCGTCCTCAGATGAGATGCCAGCACCAGTTTCTTTTGCGATAACTGGCACATCAACGCCGCCTGCGATCTCCGCGATTTTAGCGAGTACACCTTTGAAGTTGGTTTGGCCTTCGGGCTGTACGGCTTCTTGGAGCGCGTTCAAGTGAATAGCCACTGCGTCTGCATCGATCATTTCAACGATGCGTTTGACTTCTTTAACGCCGTAGCCGTGGACAAGCTGCACGCCGCCGACGTTGGCGATTAGGAATGCGTGGGGTGCTTTTTCGCGTGCAACACGATAAGTGCGTTCTAAAGCGCTGTTTTCGATGGCGGCTCTTTGGCTTCCGAGTCCCATTCCCAGCCCGAGTTTTTCGACGGCTTGGGCTATGTTAGCGTTGATTTCTACGGCTTCCTCTGTTCCGCCAGTCATTGCGCCGACGATTATTGGAGCACCGAATTTCTTTCCGAGAAAAGATGTGGATAAGTCGATTTTGGCTTTGTCTGTTTCTGGCAGCGCACGGTGGACGAGTTGGATGTCTTCGAAGCCTGCGGTTGCGTTCTTAGCTTGCGCTCGATCGTCGAGACATATACGAATGTGGTCTACTTTGCGTTTGCCAGTGGCTTCTGCCATGTTACGCCTTCTCTATTTCAGTGCCTAAGACACTCTGGTCTGTTAAGGCTCTGTAGATAGATAACCCTTTTGTGGCACCAGTGATGGTTACATGCGTGCCTGCTTCGATTGCGGGAATGAGTTCAGCGATTTTTCCTGCCATTCCGCCTGTCACATCGGTGCCTTGGGCTTTACCTAGTTTAGGCTGGAGTTCTTTGAGTTCTTTTAGGTTGAGTTTCTTGAAGGGTTTAGCGTTTGGGTTAGTTTTGGGGTCGGAGTCGAATAATCCGTCTGTGTCGGTTCCGATCACGATCTTAGTTGCTTTATACTTCAGTGCTAAGTAAGCGACTAGCTGGTCGCCTGAGAGGACGGTAAAGCCGATTTTCTGGTCTAAAACTACGTCGCCATAAAAGATTGGTGTGTAAACTAGTTTTGCGTAGGCTTGCAGTATGGTGTCGTCGAAAACTTTGACTTTGCCGTTCTCGGTCATCATGCAGCTTGAGGGTGCAATACTGATTGCGGGAATTTCATGCAAGATCATAGCGTCCATAACGAGTCCGTTTAGCACGGTCATCATGTGATGTGTCTCGGCGAAGCCTTGCTTCTGCGCAGGGTCTTCTTTGTAGCCGTCTTTTATTGCATACCGTGCCGCTGTTGGGTGGCCGAAGCTGCCGCCGCCGTGAACTACAATCAGGTTGTCTAGGTCTGCCCGCTTGATTTCTTCAGCTAAGCGGTTGATTATGTCTGTTCGCGGCTGCGCTTCTTCAGCTTTATCAGTTATGGCTGAACCGCCAATTTTTAGGATGATTGGTCTTGCATCGTTCATCGTAAATCGCTAACCTATCTATGTCTTTTTAACTTCGGCTTATTTAACGTTGCAGTCAGCTAATGAACTGCCATGGGGTAGCAAGAAGAAGCGGTGGCGATATAATGCTTGATGCGTCACTTAAACTATGCACTTTATGCACACAATTGCATCAACTGCAATTTTTCGCTAGACCCCCTTAGTTATAGGCTCAACAGTTACAGATTGCATCAGCGTCGGCTCGTTTGCTGATTTGAAGCTGCGGAGTTGCGCGGTTGCAGGAGTGTTTGCTGGTTGGCTATGACCACTAATGGAGCAAATAGGGAAATAGCTAACGTCACCGCTCTAAAGCTCAAACACCTCATAAACATACATTGAACAGAAGTGTTTGCAGACAACGTGTTGCAGCCGTAAAAGAGAAAGTTTGCCAGACACGTATCAATTGTGGTAGGGGAACACATTAAAGTCCAAACATACTGAGTGAGCATTAATGTAGGTTTTCATATCTTGAAGAAGCCCAATTTAACCTACATTTAAAAAACATGCGTCGGCTTATAACTTGTGGTCGATTCAATATAGGTTCAGAACAGTATTTTTAATCAACATTGAACGCACCAATAGAAAACAACACTTATAAGGAACAGATGCTATGAAGAGTTCGGTTTGCCGGTCATAGGGCACGGGTTCCACCTGATCCCGTTCCGAACTCAGAA
>CAYPGY010000047.1:1408-15517 GCA_964410435.1 uncultured Candidatus Bathyarchaeia archaeon | reverse complement strand
TGTCTCAGGTGTTGGCGGCGGTGTCTTTTCTGCGGCAGATTTACGAGGGAAGCGTGGACATAGCGGACCTAGTTGTATAGGCTTAAAATTTTAAATTAGAAGAAGAAGGGAATGCTGCCCTGCTAAACCATCTTCTAAAAGTTTTAGCAGAATCAGCTGTTTCTGGTTCAGCGCCGTAGATGGGTTGCTGTTTGGTTGTGGGCGACCTACAACCAGCTGTTCTGGTTACTGGCTATTTGAGGCGTTTTCTACAAGCAGATAAGCCCACTGTGCATCGGAGGCTGTGTTTTGTTGATGCTTCCGTATACAGCGTGCGGCTGTTGCTCTTGCGAGGACCCCTCCCGTATTTAAGGCGGCATGGGCGGATTGGGGTTCTGTTTCTGGTTGTGTTTTTGTCGGCTTTTTTGTTTTTTCCTATTTGCATTAATGTTATCTTTTTTTAATTTAGTAATACTAAAATAGTGCTACAAATTTTTAAGAACGTAATACCGAGGTAGTGATCGATGAAAATCCTAATCTGCGGAAAAGGCGGCAGCGGAAAAAGCACCACCGCCTCCCTAATAGCAAAAAACCTGACAACCAAAGGATTCCGCGTCCTAGTAGTAGACGCTGACGAATCAAACTATGGCCTAAACCAGCAACTAGGCCTAAAAAACCCCAAAGAGCTCATGGATCAAATCGGCGGCAAAAAAGCCCTCTTAGGCAAAATGTTATTCGCCCGAAACGGAGGCGAAAAAACGCCCATATTCACAGAAGACATGCGAATCGACGATATCCCCGCTGATTGTCTTTCAAAAAACGGCGACCTGTACCTTCTGCAAATCGGAAAAGTCAAGCACTTCCAAGAAGGCTGCGCTTGCCCAATGGGTGGCCTCTCAAAGGACTTTCTAAAACACCTCAAACTAGACTCCAAAGACATAGCGCTGATAGATACAGAAGCAGGCATCGAGCATATAGGACGAGGCGTAGCGGGCGAAGTCGATTTAGTCTTAGCGGTATTGGACCCATCGTATGAATCCGTAAAGCTATCAAAAAAGATAACTGAAATGGTGAAAGAAGCAGGTAAACCAGTTTATTTTATCCTGAACAAAGTAGACGATGTCACCGCTGAAAAAATGGCTGCCAGTGTCGGTAAAGAACAAGTTATAGCTACAATACCCTTCACATATGCGGTCCAAGAGAAGGGTTTAAGCGGTGAACCACTCGATATGGTTCTTCCCTCTATTACAGCCGTCACTGATTTTGTAATAAAGTCTCAGAATGCAAATGAAGCAAAGAGGCAATAAATATGAAGAATTCTATTCTTGCTATACTTTGCATAATAATCGTAGCGGTTTCTGCCGGAACTCTTGCATACTTTTCCATCCCACATGACTCTACAGAGCCCAATGTAACTCCCACGCCAACAGCGAACCCCACGGCATCTCCACAGGAAAGCTCCTCACCTACCGCAGTACCCACAACAGGCTCCACTGTAACCCCCAGTACAACTCCTGTGGGAACAACTAATCCCACAGTAATCCCCTCGCCGACTCCTGAACCAACATCACAAACAGTAACTGACATGGTCGGTAGAACCGTTACAGTACCCTACAAAGTCACCCGCATCGTCGGCTTAAACTACGGATGCCTAAGACTGTTAACGTATATGAACGCCAGCACTCTGGTTTGCGGTGTTGAACAGACAGAAGCAACATCAACTGGACGCCCCTACGCTATGGCTCACCCTGAATATGCCAACTTAACAAAAATCGGCCCACAATTCGGCGGCGACCCAGAATTAATAGCTGCAGCAAAACCCGATGTGGTTTTCGTTACTGACTATTCCCAAACAAGTGCAGATTCACTACAGAGCCAACTTGGAATTCCAGTTATCAGTCTCACCTACGGCGACATAGCCACATCCGACCAACGTCAAATACTATACCAAAGCTTCGATATAATCGGAAAAGTCTTACACAAAGAAGCACGCGCCACCAGCCTAGAAAACTACATAGATGGTATCGTAAAAGACCTCAACACCCGAACTGCTAGCATAGCAGACTCTGCCAAGTCAACTGTTTACATTGCTGGCCTTTCAAACCGCGGCGCACACGGATTCACCTCTACAAGCGCTTACTATGCACCGTTCACCCTGACTAACTCCAAAAACGTAGTGACTATTGAAATCGCTAAGAACTCTACATCTGTAGTAACATTAGACTTAGAGGTACTGCCAAGTCTCAACCCGCAAATAATCTTTACCGACTACGCAGGCATGACCCTCATCAAGCAAGACGTGCAAGCTCACCCAGAAATCTTCAACCAACTCACTGCAGTAACGAGCGGTAAAACCTACGGCGTACTGAATTACAACTCTTACACTACAAACTTCGAAATCGCCCTATCAGACGCATACTATGTTGGTTCAGTGCTCTACCCCTCTCAATTCAGCGACGTAAACGCCGTGCAGAAAGCAGACGAAATCTACACATTCATGGTTGGCGCACCAGTCTACAGCCAAATGTCAAGCCTCTACGGTCCATTCGCTCCAGTAAGTATCACGAGCTAACCTCGTGACTCTCTTTACCTTTTTCTTTACACAAAAAATCGAATAACAAACTGAGGCACCAATAAAATGAAAAATCCCAAAGACCTACTAACTCCTTTATCCCCTAAGGCTTCGGATTTCATTTCTATAATGAACTGTTCAGCTGACGGGTTAAAACGGTACTACATTATTATGACCGCTTTAAACACTGGACTCTTCGAAGTTACGATTAATCCCAAAAATGCTCAGGCTATAGCTGAAGAAACTGGCGGCTTCCACCCTCTAATGATGGAGATGTTCTGTGATGCCTTAGCCGAAATAGGCTTACTAACTAAACAAGAAGACAAATACATTAACTCCGAGTTTTCCGACACCTACTTATCCAAAAAATCGCCTCACTACATGAAAATCACTCTTCAAAATCAAATTAATAACGCCGCCCGCTGGGCTACACTACCCAGTATACTTAAAAATGGTCCAATTATGCAGAAAAGAGATGACCTTTTTGGCACAAACTGGCTTAGAGGCATTGGTGAATGGGCTGAAACAGGATCCGTAGCTGACGTGTTAAACGTAGTAAAAAACCACGTTAATATACAACGCTGGATGCGCCTGATTGACCTCGGCGGAGGACACGGTTTATACGCTATAGGCTTCACCGCAATCAACCCCCGCCTCCGCGCCTACGTTTACGATCTTCCAAAAGTGGCCGCCTTAACCAAAGAGTACATCGAAGAATACGGCGCAAACCGCGTACAGATCCTTTCAGGCGACTTCACCAAAGACGACATCGGCAGAGGCTACGACGCTGTTTTCTCCTCATTCAATCCAAGCTGCAGCGAACCGGCAATGATACAGAAAATTGTTGATGCATTGGCTCCAAGCGGCGACTTGATTCTACGCAGATTCAAAGATTCCTCAAGGGAGGGCGCACTGCAGAGGCTGGATTGGAACCTTCAAGGCTTTGAGGGAAAGAAAATCGGCAGCAGACCCCACTCGTCAGATCGCTTTGTAACCAAGGAGGCTTACATGGAGGCCTTGAAGGCTTCAGGACTAATCATTGAGGGAACCTTCTCTGTAGACGACTTTTCCGAAATAACATTCGCACGTAAACCCTAAAGGAGGATTAAATATGCGACGCCATAAAAACAACCAAACAAAAGATAACCCAACAAACTTGACCTCTAACTACACAAAGTACGTGGGCAAAAAAATACTGTTCATAGCAATATGCACGCTGATCTTAGTAGTAGCTGTTCTTGTCGCTCTTTGTATCGGTTCAGCGGGACTCACTATCCCTGAGGTTTTAAGTCAAATCTTTGCCCAAAGCGGCATAGCTTGGAGTATTCGTCTTCCAAGAGTGTTAGTTGCTGTTGTAGCTGGTGCTTCGCTTGCAGTCGCTGGCTGCGTAATGCAGTGCATTCTAAAAAACCCCTTAAGTGAACCATACACTTTAGGGTTAAGTCAAGCTGCAGCTTTTGGCGCGTCTTTTGCCATCATAATCTTGGGTGCAGGCTCTCTACATAGTCAAGCAAAAGATGCAGTGATAATCTCTAATCAGTACACAGTAACTATATGCGCATTCTGCTTCTGCATGATCTCAACCTTCGTAATTTTAGCACTTACTCGTTTTACCAAAGTGGCTCCTGAATCCATCGTTTTATCCGGTGTAGTCTTAGGTGCAATATTCGGCGCTGGACTAACTGCAGTGCAGTACTTCGCAAACGACGTACAAGTAGCCTCCATCGTCTACTGGACATTTGGTGACTTAAGCAGGATAACTTGGGATAACCTATACTTGATATTAGGCGTATCTGTGCCTATCTTCATCTACTTCATATATAACCGCTGGAACTACAACGCCATCGACGCAGGTGCAGACACCGCAAACAGCTTAGGCGTAAACGTTGAACGCCACATCCTAGTCGGAATGGTTCTAGCCTCAGTTGTTGCCGCGTTGATTGTCTCTTTAATGGGCATAATTGGCTTCGTAGGCTTACTTGCACCACACATGGTCCGGCGAGTAGTCGGCTCAGACAACCGTTTCGTGATGCCTGCTTCCGCCGTCGTGGGTGCCTTAATCCTACTGTTATCTGATACGGTGGCAAGAACCATAATCTCCCCGTTGGTACTTCCAGTAGGTGTCATCACAGCGTTCCTAGGTGGACCGTTATTCCTCTACATATTAATCAGGAGATACCGAAAATGCCATTAAAAATCCAAGATGTCGAATTCTCATACAAAACAGGCGCCTCAATCCTAAAAGGAATAGACATGGATGTCAACGTACACGAAATACTCGCCATCCTAGGCCCCAACGGAGTCGGCAAATCTACATTACTAAAATGTATCAACGGCTTGCTAAAAATCAAAAAAGGCGACATAGTCGTAGATGGGGAAAACCTCAAAGAACTCAAAAAGGTCGAAGTAGCGAAAAGGCTAGGATATGTACCGCAGAGAGCCGACGTCTCGCAGATGACTGTTTTTGACTCAATTCTACTCGGCCGCAAACCCCACATTACTTGGGATGTATCAAAAAAGGACATAGAGTTAACAAAAGACACGATAACACGCTTTAACATGGCAGAGCTTTCCTTAAAATACATTGACGAGATAAGCGGTGGCGAACTGCAGAAAGTACAAATCGCTCGTGCCCTTGTTCAGGAACCTAAAGTTATGCTTCTAGATGAACCTACTAGCAGCCTAGACCTCTGCAATCAGCATCGCATAATGGAAACAATTGTAGATGTAGTAAAACATACAAACTTAACAGCAATAATGACAATGCATGACCTTAACCTTGCAGTGCGATACGCCGACAAATTCCTGATGCTTAAAGATGGAAAAATCTTCGCCGCAGGAGACCACAGCATAGTCACACCTAAAAATATCGAAGCCGTCTACGGGCTCCCAGTTGAAGTAGAAAAACATCAGGGCCGACTTATAATCATCCCCCTTTAATTTCCTTTTTTAACCGATTCTTAATCTATCAATATACTTTTGCTAAAGGGTTAAATCCCAATTCACACATTCACATCGGGGAACACTATGTCCACCTCAACCGATAGAATCGCAAACGCACTATACCAATCACAATGCCTCAGATTTGGCAGCTTCAAAATCAAGTCAGGCGCAACCAGCCCCTACTACATCGACATGGCCCGCGTCCTCTCCGCACCCAAACAGCTAGACATCCTCGCAACAGAGGCAGCGGAACAAATCCGCCAAATCCAGAAAACCGAATCAATCACCAAGCTAGCCTCCATCGAGCTTAAAGGCGCCCTAATCGTACCCAGCATAGCAGTTAAACTCGACATACCATGCGTAATCGTGCGCAAAGAAGAGAAAGCCTACGGCGTCACAGGCCGCATAGCAGGCGCCGACGTAGCCAAAGGCGACAACGTGCTCTTCTTCGACGACGTCATAAGCGAAGGCCTCTCCAAAATTGAGGGCATAAAACCCTTAACTGAGCTAGGCGCCAACGTAAAGCACATGCTAGTAGTCGTTAACCGTGAGCACGGCGGAAAAGAGAAACTTGAGCAGCTCGGCTACAAGATACATGCACTCGCAAAAATAACCGACGTAGTCAACTCGCTTTACGCCAATAAGCATATCTCTAAAGAGGAAGCAGCAAGAGTCCTAGATTACGTTCAGCAATTCAAGAACTGAACGTAGCACTCAAAGATTTTAGCCGTTACACTATCAGAGTAACCCTGATTAAGTAAAGCCTTCCTCAAATCAGCGGAGTTATCAACCTTCACGGCAAACCACCAAAACATCACAGCCAGCGCCATATAAAGATACCCAACTATTGTTCATCCAAGGGAAACTGCACAACAGGTATTCACCCCTAGCTTTATTGCCATCCACCCCTCAAATACCCATAACCGGTGAACCAAAAATGCAGCCCAACCCCATAGTCGACGCGATGCTAAACCCCCAAACCTACCCTGAACCCACAGGAAAAATCGAGCTTATCCAAACACACATCTCATTCGTTTTCCTAACAGAAAAATACGTCTACAAAGTTAAGAAGCCAGTGAACTTTGGCTTCCTAGATTTCTCCACGCTCGAGAAGCGCAAGCTTTACTGCGAAAAAGAGCTTCAACTCAACAGGCGCCTATGCCCAGAAATCTACCTCGAAGTAGTTACAATAAACAAAGCAGACACCCTCAAAATCAATGGCGCAGGCGAAACAATCGAGTATGCGCTGAAAATGAAGCGCCTCCCACAAGAGTGCATCATGACTCAACTGTTAAAGGAAGGCAAAGTGGATAAAAAAGCCATTGACGAAATCGCTTCGATTGCAGCCAAATTCCATGCTGAGGCACAAACCAACGCGGAGATAACCGAAGTCGGCGGCATCAAAGCAGTCAAATTCAACTGGGACGAAAACTTCGCTCAAACAACCAAATATATCGACCAGACGCTGAACAAAGCCGACTACACCTTAATGCAGAACCGCATCAACAGCTTCATGGCCAGAAACAAAGCTCTCTTTGAAGCACGCATGGCCGATGGGCGTGTGCGCGACTGTCACGGTGACCTCCATTCAGGAAACATATTCATAACCCCAAAAATCTGCATATTCGACGCTATAGAATTCAACGACCGCTTTCGATACAGCGACACCGCAGCAGACGTAGCCTTCCTCGCAATGGACCTCGACTACCAGAACAGAAGCGACCTAGCCGACTACTTTATTGCGCAGTACCAGAAGTACTCACAAGACCCACAGCTCAAGGTGCTGCTGCCTTTCTATAAGTGCTACCGCGCCTATGTACGGGGCAAAGTCATCAGCTTCAGACTCGACGACCCCAACATTAACGCAGAGGACAAGAAAGCGGCAATCAAAGACGCCGCGGCATACTTCAAGCTAGCCTTGCAGTACGCCAAAAACCTCTAAATCTCTATTTCCTAAATTGCTCTTTAACCCAACTGGGAACCGCTACAGACCCCATTATAATTGGCTTTTGATGGCAATCGCTCCCCCCAGTCATCATGAGCTTGTGCTTTTTGGCGAATGCGACGTAGTGCTCTGTTGACTCGGGTGTATGGCTGAGGTGCCAACATTCTATGCCGTCGATGTAGGGCATCATGGCGTCTTCGATTATCGATGTTTGCTCGGCAAGCACTTTAGTTATTGGAAGCAGCGAGATTCCGCAGGCATCGGTCGGGTGTGCAATCACAAGTTTCCCGCAAGCATCCCTGATTAGCTTTGAGGCTTCCTGCAGATGCAGCGGGTACTTGGGTACATCGCATTTCACGAGGTACTTGTTGAAGGCCTCTAGCCGGTCGGCGACGATGCCTTTTTTGACGAGGTAGTCGGCGATGTGGGGTCTGCCGAGGCTGCCTTCAACGTTCTCCTGAATTTTGCATAAATCATCTTTCGTTAGCTCTGTGATTCCTTCTTTTCGGAATTCAGCGTTGAGGTTATCAAGGATTTTAGCTCCTCGCTCCTCACGGTACTTAGCTATAAAAGCAAGCTTCTCTGTCAATGCCTTATCGGTGTGGTTGAATTGGTAGCCTAAGAAGTCAAGCGAGAACGGTTTGCCCCCGTAATATTTAGGGTCAGAGAAGGTGACGTTTAATTCGACGCCCGTGACGTATCCGATGCCTAACCGTTTCGCCTCGATGATGGCTTCTTCTTGCGCATTGATATTGTCGTGGTCAGTGATAGCCATGAATGATACATGGCGTGCCTTCGCCTCCGTAAAAAGCTCCTTAACGCCTAGTTTCCCGTCGGAGCATTTCGAGTGAATATGCAGATCAATCGCCATCTGTCGGTTACCTTTTCTCCACTTTGGTTACAACCCAGTTGCACATGCCGTACTGGCAAGTATCAACCACCGCGTAGATGATTTTTAGCTGGGGGTACTTGTTTTTAATTGCGTTAACGTCTACGGGTTCAAATTTCTTCTTGTTCGCCAGATACGCTTCTTCAGTTAGAGCATTTGACTCGTACTTCTCTTTAGTGCGCTTCTTAATACGCTCCAGCGCCAATTCCTGAGGGCAACTTGTCTCAATTATAACCAGCGACATACCATGTTTAGCTGCTACTTCAGCGGCTCGCATCCGCAGGTCCTGAGTGATGAATGTCGCATCCAAGATCAAGCCTCCTACACTTTCAGCCGCCGCCTTGTCTGCGCGTCGGAACATTTCCTCGTAAACCGACATTCGCTTATTCAAATCGCCGGCTACTTTCGCATCAAAAATGTCCTGCCCTTTTAGAATCTCGCGGCGGATCATATCGCTGCGGAGAATCGGGTAGCCCTTCGCTTTTGAGGCTTCTTCTGCGATGCCGCTTTTGAAGCTTGCAGGCAATCCGCAGGTAATCAGTAGTGTTCTGGGTTGCAGGTTTGCTTGAATAAAATCGGCAAAGGATTCACTCACGCGGGCGGCACTCCATTACGGTTAGCTTACCTCAAGATATAATTTAACTTTTCCAGCCATAGCGTTTACTCGCCTACTTTACACCTTATGAAAAGTAGGTAAATTCTAAATAAGGAGAACCACACACAGTCCAGTAAAAGAAGGAACTCCTAATGGAAAATTACCAAGTTAAAGACATGAATCTAGCACCACAAGGACACTTACAGATCGAATGGGCAGCAAAACACATGCCCGTCCTAAACATCATCAAGCAACGATTCGAAAAGGAAAAACCTCTCGAAGGTCAAACACTCGCTGCTTGCCTCCATGTAACAAAAGAAACCGCAGTACTAATCAAAGTACTCATAGCGGGCGGCGCCAAAGTAGCATTATGCGGCTCTAACCCGCTCTCAACACAAGACGATGTAGCCGCAGCACTCGCAGACGCCGGCGTCCACGTCTACGCTTGGAGAGGCCAAAACACCGAGGACTACTACAAATGCATCGAAAAAGTCCTCGCATACAAACCAACCATCACCATGGATGACGGAGCAGACGTCGTTGGCATGATCCACAGCAAACGCACTGACCTCATTGCAAACATCAAAGGCGGAACCGAAGAAACCACCACAGGCGTCGTCAGATTGAAAGCCATGGAGCAAGACGGCAGCCTCAAATACCCAATTATAGCTGTCAATGAAGCACTCACCAAGTATCTGTTCGATAACCGCTACGGCACTGGTCAAAGCACAATCGACGGCATCCTACGCGCAACCAGCGTTCTACTCGCCGGCAAAAACTTTGTTGTCGGCGGATACGGTTGGTGCAGCAGAGGCATCGCTATGCGTGCACAGGGCTTAGGCGCGAACGTCATAGTTACAGAAGTGCAACCAACAAAGGCACTAGAAGCAGTAATGAACGGTCTCCGTGTTATGCCTATGTCAGAAGCAGCCCCGATCGGCGACATCTTCGTAACCGCAACAGGCGACATAAATGTCATCCGCAAGGAACACATGGAAAAAATGAAGGATGGCGCCATCATGTGCAACAGTGGCCACTTCAACGTAGAAATCAGCATCCCAGACCTTGAATCAATCAGCAAATCAAAACGCACAATGCGCCCCAACATGGAAGAATACACAACAAAAGACAACCGCCACCTCTACCTGCTTGGAGAAGGCCGCCTAGTTAACCTCGCCGCAGCCGAAGGCCACCCGTCCGAAGTCATGGACATGTCCTTCGCCAATCAGGCACTATGCAGTGAATTCGTAGCTAAATCAGGCAAGCTGGAAACCAAAGTCTACAACGTACCCAAAGACATCGACGAGAAAATCGCTGAAACAAAATTGGCAAGCATGGGCATCAGAATTGATGAACTCACTGAGGAACAGAAGAAGTACCTCTCAACATGGGAAATGGGCACAACATAAACAAGCCCTTCTCTGACTAGTATGACAAACTTTAAATTGATTAAGCGAATACATGGCTACTAAAGTAATTAGGAGAATTACCAAATGGTTAGCAAAGATCAAGGAATCGGTGGAGCAATACTCGCCGTCTGCGTTATCGTAGCAATAGGCTACCTCGTTACACTCTTCTATCCACAATGGCTTGTCACAGTCGGCTTACTCAGCAGCACAGCAAACGTTCAATTCTGGGTAATCGCAATACCAGTCTTCATAGCCTTCGTCGCAATCCTATTCATCGGTGCATGGATCGGATGGACAATGGCAACAACACCGCCGCCAAAGCCAATCGAAGAAATCACCACTGAAATCGAAGACAAGAAAGAAGAGCCAAAAGCTGAAGAAGCAGCCACCGAAGAAGCTAAGAAAAAGAAATAAGCTTTTTTCTTTTTTCAATTTTTCAAATCTTTTCTTTTACTTTTTATCGCTAAAAACCCTTCTACTCTGACGCCGTTTGTCAGCCAAAACAATATCACTGTTCAATTCGCATCTTATTCAGCATGCACTCAACGATATCCCTGCACGTCAAGCAACTGTCGGGAATTTCCTTTTTGCCCCGCATACTAAGATAACCCAAATGAAATTGGCACTCAACTGGCTTATCACCCTTAGAACTCTGCTTATGCAACACTTCAACAGGTTTAGCCGCTGCAGCTTGTTGCGTTGCTTTTTCGAGTTTCGCCTGTTCCTGCGTCTCTATTCTTGTTAAGCAAACAGGGCAGGCAAAGTATGGTTCGCTAGGATTCATCTGTAGATCCAAGGTTTTAAGGGGTGCACTGAACGTTTTTTTGCAGGCAGCGTTTGGGCAGGTGTAGCTTTTCTTTTCCCCCATTGGCATCAACAGAGTTATCTCTACTCTACCCTATGATCGGCAGTTTATAGTGTTAATGAATCCAAAATAAGAATTACTATTTGTGATCTAAAATTAAGGTAGTATGGTTACTGCCTATTCTTATTTAGTGTCCTTTGAAGTCTTTGGAGGACCGCTTGGGGTCGATTTACTTTTTGGTTGATAAACACACCAAGGATCCTCAGCTAGATAATCACTTTGTTGCTTGCCTGGTATATGTAGGTCGCCGCAGTAGTCAATAAAGTCAGCTGAGAGGCCATAAGCGCGTGCCCGGCAACCGCCGCATACCACCTTGAATTCACATGCGCCGCATTTGCCCTTGAGCGTCTCCAAGTTGCGCAGATTCTTGAAGACTTCCGAGTTGAACCAGATGTCTTTGAAGCCTTGCTCTTTGATGTTGCCTAGCTTGATTGGCAGATACGGGCAGGGGGTTACGTCGCCGTTGGGGTAGATTCGGCAGTAATGCATCCCGGCGAGGCAGCCGCGGACCCATTGCCTCATGTCTAAACCCATACCAGCTGCGATGCGCATGAACTGCGGCGCACAGGAGGGTTTAACGTTTAGTCTATGCTTGTGGACTTTACCAAATGTTTTAGTTATCATTTCCTCGTACTTCTGCGGTGAAATATCTTCTAATTTAACTCCGCGTCCCGTTGGTACCAAGAAGAACAGGTGGAAGTTCTCGACGCCTATGGATTCAGCCAGTGACATGATATCGTCTATTTGATCATAGTTGTCATGCGTGAGGGTTGTGTTAACCTGTACAAGTATGTTGTTTTTTCGGAGGACTTTGCAGGCGTTTACCGCTTTCTCCCATGCGCCTTCTACGCCTCTGAATTCGTCATGTTGCGCTGGGATGCTTGAGTCTATGCTGATGGAGACGGTGGCGATGCCTGCTGCTTTGAGTTTCTTGGCGACTTCATCGTCAATTAAGTAGCCGTTGCTTCCCAAACCAATCTTCAGGCCTTTCTTTGTGCCGTACTCGATGAGTTCAAAGATGTCTTTGCGTAGTAGTGGTTCGCCGCCGCTTAAGATTAGCAGTGGGCTGCTGACCTGGTGAATTTGGTCAATAACCATCTTTGCTTCCGCGGTGGATAATTCGTCCGCTAGTTTCTTGTCTGTGGCGTTGATGTAGCAGTGGCTGCATTTCATGTTACATTCTCGGGTCACGTTATAGGACATTACTAGCGGTACAAACCGCTCATCATTCTTCGCTTCTGGTGAGTAAGCCATTTTCAGGTAATACTCGCATACGCCGTCTTTTGCCATGAGTTTAGGCTGCCAAAGAGTGAACGGAAAAGGTAGAACCGTGTCCAGCATGGCTTTGGCATGTGCAAAGCAGAAGTTGTTGCAGAATAATGTGGATACTTTGGGGTCTACGCCGTATTTTTCTTGGGCGTAGCTGTGGCCGCCGTGGATGGGGCAGTTGAGAAACTCCATTTTACCGTCGAGGGTTGAACCATCCATCTTCATATTGATGAAGTGGTCTGCTAGCATGACTGATTGTAGTTTTTCTCTGCGCAGGCCAACCTTGAGCGTTACGTCCAACGCGATGTTAACTGTTTTTTGGCCGAATTCCTCTTTAACACGTTGCATTGCGGCTTCAATAGCTTCGTATCCATGGGTTTTAACGAGTTCTGTTAGAACAAGTAGCCCTTTGATTGTTTCGTACTCCTGAGTAAACCTCATGAGCGCGACTTGCTGTGCCCAGTCGTCAAAGAGCTTCTCTAAGGCTTGAACTGCTTTGTGGTCTTTGTTGGCTATTTGGGTTTCAACGGCTTTTTGGTTTTGCTTTAGTTTGGTGAAGAGCGCAATTTTTTCTTCACTGTTTAGATGTTTAGTTTCTGCTATGACGTTTGCTTCATAGTTTAGTTGCATGACGTTTTTTGTGAGTTCTTTGGCGTCGTCGTAGAATGCGCCGTAAATCTTGTTAAGGGTCGATGTAACGTTTGGCAACTTTACCTTCAATTCGTCGAGAAGCACTTGGGTTTCTGACTCCATCTTGGTAACCATTGCCATATGGTAGAGTAGTGAACCCGCCATGCCTGGATCGGATTGCTTGCCCATAACTCCATTGAAGATTTGAGCGGTTAATTTTAGAGCTGACTCGAAATCTTGTTTTTCGATGGCGCATTTTGCTTGGTTTAATTTTTCTTTGCGGTCACTTAGAAGTTGAGCCCATTTATGGCAATGCCTAGAGTCAAAGTTTGTCATGCATCCATACCTTTAGTGCATAGAGTTGCATTATGCCACTAAAAAAGGCTAGCAAAGTTTTCGCGGCTTACTTCATTGCATATTTAAGGTTCGTCTAGCCCAATAACCTAATTAAGCTCCATAGGGACTTAGCCAACTAAGAAGGGTGAACCATTTGGATTTAGATGCAAACACAATTAACTTAATTCTGGCTCTAGTCGGTTTCCTTGTTATGTTCGGTTACCTCGGCGGAATAGGCATTAACAAGCCCCGCGGCATGAGCAACAAAACATGGTGCGCAGGTTACCTTGCGATGGCAATCGTATTTGACGTGTTAGCAGTTATCGGCATGATCTTTGGCTATACTTGGTTAACGTACCTGCTGATCGGTTTAGCTGCAGGCGCCTCAACCGGCTTAGGCTTCCACGTAGCACACCACATAACTGAAGAAAACGATCATGAACATGAGCATAACCCCATAATGGGAATGTAGTTCATTCCTACTCTTTTTTACTCAATATCAAAATTTTTCCCTAACCTCCTCTCACCAGTTAGGTGGAATTCTCGTGAGTGACGGATTTACCTTACAGCTTCTTACTTCGCTGTCGGATTAATTCTATTTGTTTCTCCCTTTACGCTGCTTTAGTAGTTGCTGAACTCGGTTTTTCGGTTTGACGCAACGAATAAAACGGCTGTTT
>CAYPGY010000047.1:0-1308 GCA_964410435.1 uncultured Candidatus Bathyarchaeia archaeon | reverse complement strand
TAGTAGTTGCTGAACTCGGTTTTTCGGTTTGACGCAACGAATAAAACGGCTGTTTACCAATAAAATAAAAAGCGGCAGTACCTTTAATGTAGTTATGACGTATTTTTGGCAGTCTCTAATAATGACGATTGCTGATGTGATAGGTCTTAATCCGACATTACTGTTAGAATCCGACAGCAGGCGGCACTTTCAGGGCTAGATTAGTTGAGGATTAATTACATGCAATGCCTAACTGCGGCTGTGCTGGAAGCAAAGATGCTATATAGCCCTCACACGCTACACATATCCGGAGATATTTGAAATGCGAAAAATTCTCATCACAGCAATAATCGTAGTATTAATCGTTATAATCGCAGGCGGCTACATCGGCCTAACTTACCTGCAAGGCCAAAACAATACTCCGGGCAACCCCGCCCAGACCACAAACGAGATAGAGAATATCCGCGACCAAGCCATGACTTACCTCGCAGCCAACCACACCCAAACCTTCACGCTGATGCCTAAGGACCACTGGAGCGGCGGAAGAGTAGATACCGGTTTACTTGGCGCCGAGAACTACCTGTTCACCACCAGCGAATGGGCAGTCAGCATAAACTACCCCGTTGTACCGAACCCAATCTATAGCATCACTTGCAATTACACTTCAGCTAACCTCACTTGGATAGGAACCTACCAAGACGGCGTACTCACCGAGAATAGTTGTGCCGTAGAAACAGCCACATCGCTTGACGAGGCAGGCATCCGCGACTTAACCATGATGTACCTACAGGCTTACCATAATGAAACCTCCACTTACATGCATGACTTAAGCTGGACAGGCGGACACGTAGATCAGGGCATGCTGGTAGGATCCACCAAGTACAGCTTCCAGAGCGGCGGCTTGAACATCACAATCCAGAACCCCGTAGTGCCAAACCCGCCCTACACGATCACGGTAGTTTACACTCCAGCAGACGCGCACTCGGCGATGATGACTTGGATAGGTGTACTTGACGGCGGCGTTATAACTCAGACAAGTTACGAGTACAACCCATAACTCTCTTTTTCCTTTTTACCTCTAAAACCTTTTTTTTAGCAGATGGCGAGCTGCTTGTTGGTTGAGGTTAATCCTGCAAGTTTGAATAAATGTAACATGGCTGTTCTCTGTTGCTCCGCCGACGTATCCCTCTATTGGATTAAAATTTTGTTTCAGGTTTAAAATTTTAAGTTAGAAGAAGAAGGGAACACGGCGCTGCTACATCATCAATGAAAAGTTTTTGTAGAAACAGCTTGTTTCTGGTTCAGCGTCTTTTTTGAATTGCAGGCGGG
>CAYPGY010000046.1:0-15591 GCA_964410435.1 uncultured Candidatus Bathyarchaeia archaeon | reverse complement strand
ATAATTGTAGGCATTGACCCCGGCGAAGTTAACGGGTTAGCTGTGTTGGCAGACTGAAAAATCATTGATGTAGCGAACTGTGGTAGCAGACGCGAGTTAGTTAACGGCATCCTTAAGGTCTTAAAATGCGTAGACTTCGCAGTTACCTCAGTGACCGTAAAAATCGGCGACGGCGTGCCAGTGTATCGGGAGCTACTCTACAGCTTAAATGAAGCTCTGCCCACGCAGGTTAACCTTGAGGTAGTCGGCGAGGCGGGAACCAATCGGCCTCTTGTTATGCATAGCAGAGAGGTCAGGCACATTTCTTCAGCTATTCGCATAGCAGGAAGAAAGGGGCGCCTATTAGCAAGGAGGAAAACCTTTGCAGAGGAAAGTGCCGACGAATAATACTCTGCTTGTGGATGGCCCAGCCCGCGTAGAAATAGCATCAGGTAAAGCAGAGGTTTTCGGTAAACCGCTCAAGCCCACACAGTGGGTTATAATCCGGGAAGGCAAACGTAAACCCTTCTACGCCACTGAACCTTTAACGCTCAACTTACTGCTTGGCGCAGGCGCAGCTATAACGGAAATTGAAGGCAGCACCATACCCCAGTCATGGAATAAACCTTTCCCGGTTATAGAGGACCTGCAGAAAAGGCAAGTTAAGACAGTCACGATTATGGTGCTGGGCGCTTCAGACGCTGGTAAAAGCAGCTTCCTCACTTACCTGCTAAACAGGCTCCTTTTGGACAAAGAGGGCTGCAGTGTCGCAGTATTAGACGGGGATTTGGGGCAATCAGACATTGGACCCTCAGCCACTGTCGGCTACTCATTGGCAACCAAACCAGTCACTGAACTTAGCAACCTGAAGTTGGACAACGGCTTTTTCGTCGGCGTCACATCACCCGTGGATGGCGGCTCTAAAGCTGTTGAAGGCTTAATCGCCATGCTATCGGAGATTAACCTTCGGCAGCCGGATTATGTCCTGATTAACACGGATGGTTTTGTCAGCGGCGAGGCAGCGCTCAGGTACAAGTTGACGCTTATAAAAGAGCTGAAACCTAACATGGTTGTGGGTGTAGAGAGCAAAGGCGAAGTTGACGAGATCATGTCGTACCTCGGCGGAGGAGGCGTATTAGCCGTTGAGTCCGCTAGTTTTGTGTCCGCGAGGGGTCCGGAGAAGCGTAAAGCCCTGCGGGAACTCACCTACACAAGGTACCTCAGACACTCGAAGCTACAATGCATCCCCGTCAGCCAGCTATTGGTGGAACCCAGAAACGGCGTTCCCAAAACTCAGAACCCCGACCGAGGCATCCTCGTCGGCTTATACCATTACGGAACAAAATTTCTCGGCATCGGCGTACTGCGCTCGATAAACACAACCCGCAACACCCTGAAAATAGAGACGGCAGTACGCAAGAAGCCAGTGCGTCTGGTCTTCGGAAAAGTACTCTTAAACCGCAAGCTGCGTGAGATACAGGCTTAAACTTGACTGCAGAAGAAGGCTCGGACTGCGTCGGCTAGTAGCCCCGGCTTGTCAGGTATGGTTTTCATGCCGTTAGTCACCCATGAGGGTATGAAGCTTTTCGTGTAAGCCGACGCGAAGCGGTTGTCAAGGAAGATTATGGCGCCTCTGTCGTCGAGTGTGCGGATGGGTCTGCCTGCTGCTTGGCATGCTTTCTTCATAGCGGGCAATATGTAGCCGTATTCGCGTCCTCTGCCGGGGAAGCGGCTCTCGTAGTAATCGATTTGCGCTCTCACGCGGGGTGTCGGTTCAGCGTAGGGTATGCCTACGACCACCACGCTGTTCATCTGGTTACCAGGGAAATCCACACCCTCAGAGGTTCTGCCGCCTTGCACGCCAAGGAAAACCGCGCCGCCCCTGTCACCACAGGCTTTGTATTCTGAAACCAGTTTCTCGTTATCTTTACTGCTCATACCGCTTTTTTCCCAGTACAGCGGTTTCAGTAGCTGCTCCTCTAATCCTGCGGATAGCAGCGAGTTTAGAACTTGGAAGCTGGCGGCGAAGATGCCCGTGTTGGTTGGGGTACTGTTGACGACTTCGTTAATGCGGTCAATCATGGTCTGATACATTTTCGGCGTTCGCTGCTCCATGGAAGTGGAGACGCCTAGGCAGACCGCTGAGAAAACGTGCTCTTTAGGAAACGGTGACTGCGCAAGGTACCGCACGGTGGATTCGGGGAGTTTGTTTATGCGTGCGTATGCTTCCAGCGGCTGCAGCGTGCCCGACATTATGACGTTCGCGTATGTTTGGGAAAGTACGGGTTCAGTGATTTTAGCAGGGTCTAATGCGACGATTTCGAGTTTAGCGGCTTTGTTTCCTTCCTTGTTAATGTATTTGCTTGCCACGTTAATGTAAGAGTTGTCGTTTATGGTATCCAGCCATTTGGTGAGGAAATCCGCCGTCGCGTTAACGTAGCTTCGGGGGTTTTTGCCATCGGCCAGCAGCGCTTTTTTAATGGCAACACCTGCCTCGTGCATGTGAATAAAGAAGTCTCGGGGTTTGCCTATGCCGCCCTTCTCCACTATGCTAAGGATGCGGTCTGGGTCGATTATTTCCTCTTTACTTATCTTGTCTGTGAGCTTGTCCACTTCTATGCGTAGGTAATGAGTGAATTGCTCGATGTCTTTATAGGCGAAGCGTTCAGCCTCCATCTCCGCCTGCTTCAAAATGAAAAGCGTAAGCTGACTGCTTGAGATGTCCACAGCGGTTTCAGGCAGGTTATGCGCTTCGTCGATAACTAAAATTATCTTCTGTAGTTCCGTCTCGAGGTTCTTTAGAAACGGCGTGCGTATCTGGGGGTCAAAAACGTAGAGGTAGCTGAGCGCGATTACTCGGGCGTCATGTGTTGCACCTTTAACGAGTTCGTAGGGGCAGATTTCCAGCTTCTTACACACACGCAGAATCTCGGAGCCCATGTAGGGTTTCATTGCGACCTGCGCGGAAAGCTGAAGGTACTCGTAGCTTCGGTTCTCCACGTTACGGTAATAGGGACATCTGCCTTTAGCTTTAAGCAGCTCGCAGACCTCCATAAGGGACTTGGAGTCGAATGCGCCTTTCTCGGCAAACGCGTTTAGGCACATTTCGTTGCGTCCGCGAATTGAGACACCTGTGACGGGGCGCCGCTTGTAGACTGCGCGGAGTTCGTCGATTACTCGGTCGTGCTGTCGGTGGGTGCGGGCAACGTAGAGGATTCTCAGGTTCTTCTTCATCGCCACTGGCAGACACGCAGAGAGCGCAGAGATTGTTTTTCCGAGCCCGTTGCTGCCCTCGATTAGGATGGATTTTCGGTCGTTCACTGCCTTGTTAACCTGCGTTATGAATTCGTCCTGATGAGGCTTAGCAGAAGAATACGGGAAATACTCCAGCACTTCAGCGGGCAGTTTCAGGCCTGTAGCTGCCGGGGTTGCCGCGGCTGCTGGTTTGGTGTTTGGGTTGGTGCCGCTCATGCTAATCCTCCCTTTGATGGGCAGACACCGCTCACAGGGCAGGCGCTGCATTGGGGGTTCTGTGCTTTGCAGGTTTTTCTGCCATGAGAAATCAGTAGCATATGCACCAACGCGTAGTCGCTTGGCTGATAATGTGACTGGAGGCTTCGGCGGATGGCTTCGTAGTCGCCCTTTGCGGGTGCCAATCCCAGCCGTTTGGAGACGCGGTTAACGTGGGTATCCACGGGGATAGTTGGTTTCCCAGCTGAGAACATGAGTACAACGTCGGCGGTTTTAGGTCCTACTCCGGGCATCTCCATCAATGTCCGCCGCGCCTCTTCAACTGGAAGCGATAGGACGACGTTTAGGTTGCCGCCGAATTTTTCGAGGATGATTTTTGAAGCTTCGTGTATAGCTCGGGCTTTGCTCTGATATAGCCCCGCGACCCGGATGCAGTCTTCGATTTCGCCGATTTCCGCCTCCGCCAGCACTTCGGGGGAAATTTTGAAGCGCATAGAGAGTTTCTGGTAGGCCCGCTCTGTGTTGGTGTCGGCGGTGTTCTGGCTCATAATGGTAACGACGAGAGTTTCGTAGGGGTCAGCGCCGACTTTTACGAGTTTAGGCAGAGGCAGCATGTCCTTTAAAGTCGCCAATATTGCTTGCGCGTTAGTCTGTGTCTGCATACGCCCTTACCCTGCCAGAGAATATTCTGAGACTATGCCTTGTCTGGCTATAAATACCAATTGCGCATAAAAGCATCATTTTTTCGAGTTCAGTGCTGACCAATTCATTGAATCTTGTTTCAGCAGCGCAGTCACACCGTCGTTTATTTTATCAAAACGATACAGGATAAACAACTGCGTACGCTAACCAACGTCAATGTGATATTCGCGAATGTGAATATCCCCTACAGATGCTACCTTACCTTCTACCTGTAGCACCCTCCATCCAGCTGTGTGGAATAGACAAGTGGACGCGACAAGTTGGCGTCTGGTAGTGTTATTGGCGTCGGCAAGTACTCGTGGCTTTCGCTTTGCGTTCTTATGGCTGGAACCGACGGGAACTTTGGAGCACTGCAGAATTAGGGCTCGTTTAGCTACAGCTTTGACTTAGCGGGTAACACGGCGCAAGCTTGACCTTTTTGGTGACTATCCGAGGAATCCAGTTATTAACTATCTATAGCTGTTTACCTAACTGCTCTATTAGCCGTTCTATGCAGAAACGATAGAGGAGGGTACCTGAACCGCTTGATAGTGAGGTAATCTCACTCTGCCCCGGACTATGGACAGTTGATTCTCGCCGAAAGCAGCCTCTCAGCCAAAGCCAGTTCCTGCACCGTGTTAATGTTAACCGCCAACTCGGGGTGGTTGACTACGAAGATGTCTTGGTCGAGCCATTCGTCGCCGTAGCGTTTACTGCCGTCTATCACATTTATGCCGACTGGCACAACATCTTTGCCGTCGTCGGTTTTGAAGCTGTACTCGACGCCCATGCCCAGCTCCGTCTTGACTTCAATAGGTACCGCAACAGTCAAAGCAGGTTTGCCGCATTGCTCATATCGGGTAACGATTTCATCTATCATTTCGCCTTTTACCAACGGCAGGTCAGCAGAGACCCCTAAAAAGACGCCGAGTTTAAGCGTCTGCACCGTATAACCCATGTCTGACACGTAATCTTTGCCGGGTGTTTGGATAACTTCAACACCAAGTTCCTTCATAAGCGCCGTGGTTTTCGGTGTGACATCGGTTGTCGCTACAACTATGCGGTTGATTTTTTTTGCCCTTTTCAGTGCTGCAAGAACGTACTCTATGCTGGGTTTGCCGCAGACGCTGATCAAAGGCTTCTCTACTGGCAACTTCATCCGGGTGCCTTTTCCTCCGGCCATAACAAGCGCGGTTATGCCCATGAGATCACCGCCACCAGCACTACTGCGCATACTGCGCGAGTTAACTCGTTAGTTGACCCAAATACGTCGCCTGTTACACCGCCGAAGTTGCGGTGCGCAATCGACACCATAGCCAAAGCTGAGGCGACAGCTGCTAAAACCACCCAGACGCCGCCCAATCCGAAAAGAGGCAACGCCACAGCAAACGAAATCACCAAAGCTAAAGCGAGTCGCCAGTTTCCGCTGCTTCCATGCATAGCTTTCAGGAAAGATGTGTTCATGCCTTCATGCACGGAGCGACCTGCCCTTGCTGCAACAACCATACTTAGCTTAGCGCATAACTCGATAACGATTACCGCTGGGAAAATGTAGGGAATCCTGATACCGAAGAAATTCACTCCGCCGCCTACAGAGGCAAACGCGAAAGCAGTAACGATATACGTCATGAGCGCCAAACCAATTGCGCCTGCCCCCGTCAACTGGTCATGCATAACCGCGATTTTCTTCTCAGCCGTGCCGTGTACCATGACGCCGTCTCCGAAGTCCAACAGTCCATCGGTGTGATGCAACCCAGTCATCCAAAGAAGCAGCGCCAACGTCAATGCGCCGATGACTAAGCTGGGCAGAAAAATCGAGGCAACCCAACCGAACAAACCCGCCAGCAACCCCAGAAAAGCGCCGATTAGAGGGAACGCCCACATGTTGTTGGCGCAGTCGCTAAGCAGATTCTCATCCATAGATACGGGAAAGACAGTTAGGAAAGATAGGAGGTTTTTTAGCTGTTTTAGGGCCAAGCTTGTCTCACTTTAGTTGCATCAGTGAGGCATAGTTACGCTCTATTTGCTTAAGAAGAATTTGCTTGGTAACAGCTCCGCCGGTCTTAGCCATGGCTGCTATTGAGGCTCCGCCTGCGCCGACGCCCTCTTTTACGAGACCCGTTTCGTAGATGCGTAACCCCGGATACTGTGATGGACCGAAATCGAGGTCCGCCGCAATAACTGGTACGTCACAGAATTGCTTGACGATGCCACAGATATCACTGGATTTGTCTTGGGCAACCCAGCGTGTGGTGCCGACAGCGACGTTACAGAGCGCTTTAGACTCAAGTGCATTAATCACCGATAGCACCGCGGTCATCTGTGTGCCGCCCGCCATCAACACTGGACCCTGCTTGCTTGCGCCGATAACTAAACCGGCAACCGCAGCCATCATAGGGTCACCGACTGCCGAAACCGCCTTAATCGGGTCACCTTTAAAGCTACCAAACTTTTTAGCCGCAGCTTTTATGCCGGCAGCCACAACCTCAGCCTTGAGATTATGCGGATTAGTCGGCAATGTGCTGCTGACTTTACCGTGTGCATCGACATTCATAGCCGTCAAAACACCTAACGCCGTCGTAGTTCCACCGGGGATGCTTTCGCCTATGACAAGGTAATCCGACACTTTAGCAAGCTGCTCGCCGACTACTTTAGCACGCTCGATGACTTCTTCGACATTATCAACGGAGTCCCCTGTTCGGATGTCGCGCCCCGGGCTGCCGTTAACGTCAATGTAGGGAACCTGCGGTTTTACCTTTACTCCACCGTTTACGACAACCACTGGTATGTCGGCTACGTGCAGCGCAGAAGTCGTAACCAATGCAGGTGTCGGAATTCCGTCGGGTGTAATGGGTACACCCTGGATGGAGCGGCACTTCCCGAGTAGAAGCAACTCGGCGTCTGCCGGAGGCGTAAAATCAGTGAAGTCTGGGTTAGCGCCTGCCGCTGAGAGGCCGGGGATTTTACCGGTTTCAGTCGTGGCTATAGTCGCTACGAAGAGGGGATTCTTTTTACCTTCAATCTCGTCGAGAAAGGCCTGTGCTTTAGGTTTATTATTAGTAAGTAGGACATCCATTGCATTGTCACCTATTTCTTGACTGTTCTGTACTTCTTTATCTCTAAGTAACCGAAGCCGTTCTCTAATCTTTTCCTCTCCGTCGCCTCCAGAATGATCTTCTGGGTGAAGCTGGGTCCATCGGTGATTACGGTGTGGTATTCGCCGCCTTCGCCACATGGATCCACGCTGGGAAGCTTCAATATCTCATCGTAGAATTCGCGGTCCAAAACACGTCCAAGCCAATCAAGACTGAGTTCTCGGTTGGTGCGTACCACAGTGGCTTTTAAGCCCGTCTTGAGATAATCCAGATAAATCTGTTTGGTATCTTTCATCCAAAGTGGCTTAACGGGAGTTAAACCAACCTCTTTACAGATGCGCCCAAGCCAGCCTTCTTCATGACCAGAGACCTCTTGTATATCGCCTGTTACTATGCCTTCTGCGCCCATAGCTTTGAAACCTGAAAGAAGCGCTTTAAAATCCGCCTCGTAGGTTCCGGGTGTTGTGGCCTTTTTAACCATCGGCACCCCTAATGCCGCTGCTTGTGCGTCGATAATGCCTGTGGGGATCATGTGGAAGTTGGATTTATCCTCGTTCATCATCATTGTGAATAGGCTTAGGATTTGGTGACCTTGCTCTTTTGCAAGGAAATATGCGTAGCAGCTGTCTTTGCCGCCGCTCCATGACGCAACTACTTTCATGACTTTACCGCTCCTTTTGTTGTTAAGACAGTTAAACAGTGAATTAAGGTTTTTCTTGCCAAACAGCCAATAAACGCCATATATGCTCTAATATTATTCGGGTTCTGCGACGTTTTCTTTATGTTTAGCAAACATCCACTGGACTGTTGGGTGGTTTATCCGACCTTTTCATATAAGGCTTACGGTAAAGCCCGTAACACTTAAAATACCTAAAACCCAAATACGCCTAGGCGAATACCAAATGAAGAACCAGACCCCGCCACTCCTAACCTATTTAGAAACCAAAGGCATCACACTCCAAGCCCTAATTGACTGCGCACTAGAAATGTACGTGCCGCATCCGGGCATAGAAACAGAGGAAAAAGCCACCGCGGCACTGAAAGAAGAATTCCTCGACGTACTAGGCGACGTAAACATCTCTATCCTCGAATGGGCTGCTTTCCACGCGCAGGAAGACGCAGAAAACGGCTTAATCCCCGGCTTAACGCAGGAACGCTTCAAAGGCAGACCGGGCCCAATCTCAGACGAAATCCTCGGAATCGCCATTGCTGAATACATCGGCGGAACTCGCGGCGTATTCGAGTACGTACGCTTCGACCAAGCTAAACCCGGCATACTGAAAACGTTGGGTTCAATAACCAACGACGCGATCGGCGCCCTAGTCGCGGGTGTATCCAGCAACGTTTACACCCGAGCTATAAAGATGGCAGGAACAACCTGCTAATCAATTCTTAATTTTTTGGCCGGTGCAATAACGAATTAGCAATCAACCCAGCAAATACGCAGCCAAAAAAAAGACGCTTCCTTTAACCCCTCTGGAAAATAAGTAAAGGCAGCCCACCAATTAGCTTTTAATTTGGAAAAATAAACATTCTATGATTTCGCTCTCAGGCCTTTCTAAAAGCCGAGAAGACGCCGTGGCAGTCACATGCGGTTCCGACAACAAAGCACGCCCTGTTTTCAGCCCAACTAAAGAAATCCAGAAGCTCTTGGCCTTTAAGTGCACCTAAACCCGGCGCCATTGAGTAGCTAATCAAGATATACGCGTCTGGACTGGCGAATTTCATCAGTTTAGTCATCGTGCAGGGTTTTGTTATTTTTGAAGATGGGCAAACCTCAGGCATCGCGCAGTGGTCTACGCAATCGTTGTCCCGGTTGAAGCTGAGAATGATTTTGCCTTTTCCCGCTAATAAGACAACTATGGGCGGCAGCCTCGAGAGGATGCTGTCTGCTGCTTCAGGCCAAGGGGACAGTTTAAACTTGATTTTAGCCATGTCAGCTACGATGTGTACCGGCGCAGTCGGGAAAACATATTCAGGTTTAAGCTGCTCTATAAGTGTTATAGATTTGGATAAGTCTCCGAGGACAAAGCTGTCTTGGTTTAGGGTTAAATCGGCGCTGGTTTTCAGATCGAACGTTTGGACAGCGAGGCAGTCTGGGTTTGTGTCTACAACTAGGAAGTGTTCCTGTTTATCTTTAAGCAGTTCGATTGCTTCGCAACCGTATTTTCCGCCGCCAACGATTAGATTCAACTTGTTTTTCACTTGTCTTTAACGGTTAGGATATTACCATAAACTTAATAATCCTTTGTCACTTGAGGGTTTAGAAGTTGTCTTCCGATGGCTAATACCCGCCTCTGCATCGTCACCCACACCTTTCTGCCCCACGTCGGCGGCATAGAAATTGTAACTAACGAGCAGAGCAAACGGCTAAAGCACAAGAATTATTCTCCTTTGATTGTTACCAACCGCATCGGTACACCACCGAGATACAGTGTGGATGGGGTACCTGTTGAATGCTATGAATCCTTCAACGCAGGCTTCCGCTTAGGTATACCTTATTCAATTCCGACTGTAGGAAGCTTTCCGGTCTTCACTAAGAACGTCAAGAAATGCCAGTTGCTCCACGCCCATGGCCACCCCTACTTAACCTCGCTTCTGGCAGGTAAACTTGCTAAAGTCTACGGCAAACCCTTCGTGCTCACTCAGCATAACACGTTTATCGAATACAACAACATCTTCGACCAAGTTGAATTCGTAAACGACTTATCAGTCGGTAAACAGAACCTTGAAACCGCAGACAAAATAATCGCAATAAGTGAAGCCACCAAACAGTACGTCCTTCGACTAGGCGCTAAACCGAGTAAAATCAAAGTTATCTACAACGGCGTGGACACCCAAAGATTCCGCGTAATCAAAGGAAAAAAAGAGGAGATGCGCAGAAAACTCGGCATCCCACAAGACGCAGTTGCTGTGCTCACAGTTCGGCGACTGGTTTACAAGAACGGTGTTGACACGCTGCTCGAATGCGCTAAAATCGCCATCAAGAAAAACCCAAAAATCGTCTTTGTAGCAGTCGGCAAAGGTCCAGACATGGAAAACGTCAGACAACAAGCAGAACAGCTAGGAATCGCAGCTAACTTCCGACTCGCAGGTTTCGTCAGCGACGCAGATTTACCGTCGTATTATAATTTAGCTGACATGTTTGTGTTACCCTCTAAGTCAGGTGAAGGCTTGCCGCTTGTAGCTAATGAAGCGTTAGCCTGCGGGTTACCTGTTGTCGCAACCGACGTCGGCGGGATAAAAGAGATTCTGCCATCGGACTGTGGCAGGCTTGTGCCTCCTAACCAACCAGAGTTGCTTGCTGACGCAATTCTGGAGTACGCGACGTTGGATTTTTCCGGGCGCAGACTGGAGCTTCATGCAAGAGTTGAAGAACGTTTCAGTTGGGATGCTAACGTTGAGCGGCTTGAAAAAATATACGAAGAACTTATCTAAGTTGCAAACGGAAACATTATAACTCTTCAAAGCGGAAATAAGGCTCTAATGACGTCAAAAGTCGAATTGGTCTCGGTCGTCATTCCGACACTTAACGAAGCGGGAACCATACTAAACGCGATAAACACTATCGATAAGTACGTGACTTACCCGAAGGAAATTATCGTTGTGGATGGTAACTCCAAAGACGGGACCATTGAGATTGTTAAGGATACCAATAAAGCTCGCCTTATTGTTGAACCGAGGCGCGGCTACGGTCTTGCTTTGAGAACTGGCATGAAGGCGGCGAAGGGTAACGTTTTGGTTATGGTTGACGCAGACGGCACCTACGAATTCAAGCATATTGACCGCCTTGTTACAAGACTTCTAGAAAAAGATGCAGATATGGTTCTAGCTACACGAATGTATGACCCAAACAAAGCTATGGGCTTCCTCAACTTCATAGGAAATAAAGTGATAACGTTCACGTTTGATTTCTTCTATAGCCAATTCCTAAGCGACACCCAATCAGGATTCCGAGCGATATCACGCGAAAAATACGACAGCGTAAAGTTTAAGGAAACTGACATGCCCTTCGCGACGGAGATGCTTATCCGCTTCGCGCGGGAAGGCTATAACATGGTTGAGATTCCAACCACCTACAAACCCCGAACTTACGGCCAAACAAAACTTAGACCGTTCGAGTCGGGAATCAGGATATTCAGTACCATATTTAGGGGGTTCCTAGATGCAAAGACGTTTAGGGTCTGTTATGCGCATTGGAAGAAAAATCGGTTTAAACGATGAGCAGGGCTTCGGGCTTCCGGTTCTTTTAGCCTTAATCGTCTTAATTGCTTCGGTAGTGGGCTTCTACGCCTACTTCATCGCCACAGCACAGCCTGAACCCTACAACACCATGTACCTGCTTGACTCCAACATGCAAGCCGTTGACTACGCCCACACGCTGGTCAGGGGGCAGAATAGTACTTTTAGCGTAAATGTCCACGTGGACAACCACATGGGGCAAGATCAAGAGTATCAAGTACAGACAAAGATAGCAAAAAGCCTCATCTTAACCCCCAACGGAGTAGAAGCTACACCAGTCGACACTTACGACTTTGTGCTTCCAAACGGGGGAGGCAACCAGAACACCGTAACAGTCACCGAAAACACTCTCGGCAACCACACAGTCATCTTCGAACTCTGGAGCAAAAACTCAAGCGGCACCTACAGCTTCACAGGCAACTACTGCGTTCTAAACATTGTTGTAACAGAGTAAACACTTGTTTTGCCCTCAGGTGACCTCCCCTCCCCCTATAAAAGGCACTAATAGTTAGAAGCCTGTACTGCCTGTACTAACTTTTGTTAATCAGTGTTCTTGTAGTGGAACAAACTGTTCTGGCGGGAGAGCTAAAGCCTACCGCGAGAGCATAATAGTAGTGAATCCCCAAAATGAAACCCAAACTGGACACCGTGACCCTGTCGGCGCTGCTCCTACTTCTGGTGGTCCAACTCTGCCCACAGCCCCTCAGTGCACAGGCAGAGTCCGGTGTCCAGCAATCTCCCGAAATCACCCTTGACCCGCAATTCGGCGCCACCTCTAACACAACAGAAACAGACGTAGCTGCCTCGCCCACAATAAAGCCGCTTCAAGATAACTTAACTTCACAAAATATGATTGTGCTCATTATCGTCGTGGGAGCGTTTATAGCCTATGGAGCGGTAATCGCGGTTTTAGCCTCAAGAAAAATCAAGTAACCCCTATGGCATTCTCAGAATCATCTTAGCCGTCTTAACGGGATGCCGCATAGCCTTCAAAACCTTCTTCCGCGTGAGCGTCCGGTTGATAGCGTTAGCTTTCATGCATAACATGCTGATTTCCTCTGCAGAGAACTCGGGTGTCTCCACCAGCGGCTCCGTCGCGGCCAACGCGTAGTCGCAGAACCCATCGCGAATGTAGCCTCCCGCCTTAGCCTGCTCATAGAACGCTGTCCCATAAAGCGGCATAGCAATGCTGAAAACAAAGCTCTCCGCCCCTAAACCCTTGAGCTTATAGGCGTAGCGGATGGTTTCCTCTATGTCTGCTTTGGTTTCGCCGATTAAGCCCATAACAAAGAAGCAGCCTACTTTAATACCAACTTTTCTGGCGGCGACTATGGCGGCTTCGACTTTTTTAAGCTCCAAATTTTTCTTGGCAATGTCGGTTACGACCCGCTGCACACCCGACTCTGGGGCTACACGGATCTTTTTACAGCCCGCCTTCTTCATCTTGCGTAGCAACGCCTCATCTATCGTATCAGCTCTGACACCGTTGGGTGTAAACCACTCAAAATGCAGCCCACGCTCAACAATTAAGTCGCATATCTGCGCCATCCGCTCGCGACTCCACGTCATATTGTCGTCTGCGAAGTCAATCTGCTTGATGCCATAGGTTTTGATAACATGCTCTACTTCGTCAACTACGTTCTTGGGGCTTCTGGGTCTCCACTGTTTCCCCCAGACGATAGAGTGAGTGCAGAAAACGCAGTTGAAGGGGCAGCCGCGGCTTGTAACTACGATGGTGTATGACTTAGTGATTTCGCCTCTGAGCGGGTTCTGTTTGACGGCTTCCGAGTAAACCTTCATGGGCAGCAGATGTCGCGCGGGCAGAGGCAGCGTATCTAGGTCCTGTATGAAGGCGCGTTTGGCTGTGAGTGTGACTTTTCCGTTCTCTCTGAAACCTAAACCGTCAATCTTATTGAAGCTGGATACTTTATTTTGGAGAGCCTCGACTAACTCGTCGATTGTCACCTCAGGCTCGCCTACTACAACAAAATCCGCTTCTGAATCCTCTAAGCATGCTTCTGGGCGCGAGGACGGATGCAGCCCAAACAGCACCACAACAATATCTTTGCTGACCTTTTTAGCAATAGAAACCACTTCAAAAGCGGTCTTTGACCAGCCCGAAAACGGAACCTCAACAGCCACAACATCTGGCTTCCAATCACTAATGCGACCTGCAATAACTTGAGCGCTTAAACCCACACGATACTTGGTGGCGTCAAGCTCTTCAAGATTCTCCCAGCCCTCCGTTGGAGCATCAATAATCATGACCACATGTCCCTTTTTTTCCAACACAGCCGCAGCCGACGCCATGGCGATAGGTGGAAAAACATTAGGTTTTCCCCATGCTTTAGGCTGAATACGCGGCGGATTAATGAAGCAGACACGCACAGATGGGCACTTCTCTTTCTCTCAACTACGCGGTGGTGTGATTAATAGTTTGCACCTATAGGGGGAACCAGAAAAGTCGTACCAGCACGGTCACGCCGACACAGATCAAGCCCCACAGCACTATGGTTACGTCTCGTATGCGTAGGGCGCCAAGGATTTTGTCACCTGTTATCGGCTCCTGAGCGTCGCCGAGGATGTATCTATCGGGTTTTTCCAGCTGAATTCTAAGTGCACCGGCTGTGGCAGCCATAGGCCAACCGTGGTTTCGGCTTTGCGTTTTATGGTGGTCGCGCTTTGCCATATACCACGCGTTCTTGGCGTCGAGGCGAAGAAGCCACGCAGCCACAATCATTAGAAGCGCAGTCAACCGAGTTGGGATATAGTTAACGATGTTGTCGAGGTTTGCGCTGAACCATCCAGTGTTAATGTGCTCTTTAGTCTTGAACCCCACCATGCCATCAAGCGTATTGATTACACGGAACGCGATGGCTCCTGTTACGCCGAACAAAGCGAAAGCCATCATAGGCGAAAGCTTGAAGTCAATTAGGTTCTCAGACATTGACTCAATTACAGCACTCCCCATCTGCGAAGCGCTTAGACCGCTACTGTCGCGGCGTGAAAAGTGAGCATACTTCTTCGTTTCTGCGGCATCGTCTGCATCGATGGCTTTAGCAGTAGCCTTCGCCCAGTCTGTCTCGAGTTTTATGCAGATAGTCATCTTTAGCAGAATAACCGCTATCGTAGCGTAGATTACTATGTTGAAGTATGAGGGTATGAACGTATAGATTGCCCATAGTCCAAGGAAGGTTGGGATTGCGAAGGCTGCGATTGCCGTTAAACCGAGCAGTACACCCAGTGCCTTCTCTACTTTGGCGTTGTCTGGTCTTTTGAAGGTAGGCTCGATTTTCTTGATAAAGCTCCCTATGACGACGGTTGGGTGCAGTTTGAAGGCGAGCTTGTCGGGATAATTCGGTGAAGGATCCCCCACAAGTAAGTCAAGAACTATAGCTAGTACCGTAACTGCTAAGGCGACGATTACGCTAATGATGTAGGGGTCCAAGAGTGTTCAAGCGTTGTTTGCGTCAAGAAGCCTAATATCGATTACGGTTCAGAACACAAGGTACAAAAAACGCAGGGTCGATATCAAGCTGCATGAGTTTTGTTTGCTGGTTAATTTTTTAAGCCCAAACAGATTCTAACTTACAATAGGTATCTATAGCTTGGTAATTCAAGAAGAACTCAACCACACACTATTCCAAACCTACGTTTACATCGTAAAAGCCAATAAGCCAGTTGGACCACGAGACCTGATGCGGGGCGCCAACCTGAGCAGCCCAAGCGTAGCCTACCGTAACCTCCAGCGCCTCATCGACATGGACTTAGTAGCGAAGGACGATTACGGCAACTACATTGTTAAGCGTAAAGTCGTCTTAAGCGGATACTTTTGGGTAGGTCGTATGCTTGTGCCCCGTTTCGCGGTTTTTACTGTAATTTTCTTCGGGGTTTTAGCTGCAGAGGTTGCAGTGTTGATTCCGCATCTGTTTTTAGGTTCACCAGTTGAGGAGTCTTTTTGGTTTCTTACTGTGGTGACGGTTGTTTCTGCTGTGATTTTTGCTTTTGAGGCATTACGATTTAAAAAAAGCATATCAGGAAAATAGATTGATAACAAAAGCGGCAACATGCTATGTACTTGCCGGCAGCAGATATCTATTTGCTCATTAATGAGTATAGATTC
>CAYPGY010000045.1:0-15615 GCA_964410435.1 uncultured Candidatus Bathyarchaeia archaeon | reverse complement strand
CTTTAATTAATTCCTTAGAAAGATTAAATCATGCTACTTCCTAGTGGATGGGCATTCCGAACACAAACGGAGTTTTAGGGAGCACAAAACTATGTCACAAAATAATGTAGCTAGCCAACTAGTCCTTAAGGGAACAACCACTATCGGCGTTGTCTGCAAAGACGGCGTTATCTTAGCTTCAGATACACGTGTAACAATGGGTTACTATGTTGCTCACAAAGCAGGCAAAAAAGTCTACAAAATCGACGATCACATCGGCATGACCATTGCCGGCACAGTCGCCGACGCCCAACGCGTAGTAGACATCCTAATCGCAAACGCACAATTATATAAAATTAACATGAACCGCCGCATGCCCATCAATGCAGCGGCACGAATGGTCGCCAACCTACTCTTCCAGAACCGCTACATCCCCCTAGCAACACAGGTGCTAGTCGGCGGAGTAGACGACAGCGGACCACACGTCTACAACATCGACCCATACGGCAGCTTAACCGAAGAAAAAATGACCTCAACAGGCTCCGGTTCACCAATCGCTCTGGGTGTACTTGAGGACAAATTCAAGGAAGGAAAAACCATCGACGAAACCCTCCCGATAATCGCACGCGCCGTCAACGCAGCAATGAAGCGAGATGTCGCATCAGGCAACAGCTACAACATCATAGTCATCAACGAAACCGGTTACAAGGAGTTAACCGACGAAGAGAAAGCCAAACTCCTCAAAGCAGGAAGTTAACTACTGTGGCACGTACCCAAGAAAAAGACAGAGATAAACTAGAAATAAGCCAATATATTCTTGAAAAAGTACCCCGCGAAGCTGAAGTCACCCGTATCGAATACGAGGGGCCGATGCTTGCGGTTTATACTAAAAAACCCGAAATTCTTGTAGATCAAAGCAGCATCGTAGCGGAGATAGTTGGCGTTATAAGAAAACGCATCGTCATCCGCCCCGACCCATCCGTGCGCATACCCGAGGCTGAAGCGGAAAAAATCACCCGCGACCTCATCGCGCCCGAAGCTGAAATAACCGACATAAACTTTGACCCAAGCCTCGGCGAAATCATCATCGAAACAAAGAAACCCGGCTTGGTCATCGGCAGAAACGGCGCCGTCCTACAGGAAATCATAAAGAAAACAAAGTGGCGCCCCCACGTTCTAAGAAGTCCACCGATCAAATCCAAAATTGTCACTCACATGCGTCACTACTTACACTCGGAGAGTAAAGAACGCGAACGCATCCTCCGAACAGTCGGTGAACGTATTTTCCGACCGAAAACATACGACGTCGGAGACATACGCTTAACGGTACTCGGCGGAGCCCAAGAAGTAGGACGATCATGCTTCCTGCTTAAAACACGTGAAAGCAGCGTTTTACTGGACTGCGGAATTCACCCTGGCACCAACAGAGGGTTTGAGTCTTTCCCACGTTTCGACTCACCAGAATTCCAGATTGACTCGCTCGACGCGGTTGTCATCAGCCACGCTCACCTTGACCACTGCGGCTTAGTGCCCTTCCTATACAAGTACGGCTACGACGGCCCAGTTTACTGCTCAGCACCGACATCCAACTTGATGACTATGCTTCAGATGGATTACCTCGACGTAGCCAACAAGCAGGGCGTAATACCATTCTACGACCAAAAAGACGTCCGCGAATGCGTCTTACACACTATTCCGCTAAGATTCGGCGTAGTAACCGACATTGCACCAGACATCCGACTAACACTGCATAACAGCGGCCACATTTTAGGCGCAGCTATGTGCCACTTACACATCGGCGAAGGATTGCATAACATCGTCTACACTGGCGACTACAAATTCGGCAGAACCATGCTGCTCGAAGCTGCAGCTACAGAGTTCCCACGCATCGAAACAGTCATCACAGAATCCACCTACAGCGGACCCGACGACATCACACCCAGCCGCGTAGAATCAGAAGAAGCAATCACAAAAATAATCAACGCCACACTAGAACGCAAAGGCAAAGTCCTCATTCCAGTTCCAGCAGTCGGCAGAGCACAGGAAATCATGCTGGTCCTCGACGGCTACATGAAACGCGGCGCCATGAAGGAAGCCCCAGTTTTCATCGAAGGCATGATCAGCGAAGCAACAGCTATCCACACAGCCTATCCAGAATACCTCGGCAGAGAAGTACGCCACAGCATACTCCACGAAGAAATCAACCCCTTCCAATCTGACTACTTCACCATCGTTGATCACCCAAGCCAACGTAGCAGCATAATTGAAGGCGAACCCTGCATCGTCTTAGCCACAAGCGGCATGCTCGAAGGCGGCCCAGTTATCGAGTACTTCAAAAATTGGGCATCTGACGAACGTAACCAAATCATCTTTGTCAGCTACCAAGTTGAGGGAACGATGGGTAGACGCGTTCAGAAGGGCGTCGGCGAAGTCACCATGATGGATAACGATGGCAAGATGGCTGCGATCAGCGTCAAAATGGGTATCAACACCATTGAAGGCTTCAGCGGTCACAGCGACAGGCGACAGCTAGTTAACTACTTGACTCACCTGAACCCCAAACCTGAACGCATCTTTGTGGTTCACGGCGAAAAGCAGAAGACAATGAACTTCGGTGGCTTCCTAAACAATAAAGTAGGAATAAACACTGTGGTTCCAGCTACACTGGAAACCTTTAGGCTGCTGTAGGAAGCGGCTGATTATCCCGTACTGGCGCTGGAGTTTTCTCCCGCCAAATTCTTATTGCTTTTGGACAGATAACAACTCGCTCTTCACCTAAACGTGCAATGTCACCCTGAATTGATTCGGCGAAGGCAAAGAGGTCGTTTACCGCTGTTTTAACATCCTCGATACTTTTACCCGCAAGAGGCGTAATACGAAGAATAATGATGTTACCGTTCCTTACTTCCTCTTTAACGGCTTCTACGTCCGAGAGATCCTTTAGAGGCATGGCTTTAAGGTAGGTTTTGCTTGCCTGTTCAGGTGCCGCTGGCTTCTGCTCCACTTGTGGGGGTGCTGTTTGTTCCTGCGGTTTTTGCTCTTCAGGTGCAGGTGCCGCCACTGGTGTTTCCTCTGCTTTCGGTGCTTCTCCTGGTTGCTCCTCTGCTGCAGGTGCTGATTCTGGCGCTGGCTCCTGAATTGGTTCCTCAGCGGGGACAGATGATTCAGGTTGACCCTCAGTTGTAGGTGCGGCTTCTACTGGTACCTCTGGCGGTTCAACTGGTGTTTGCTGCTGCTCTGTTTGTTCTTGTGCGGCTGGAGCTAGTGTTTGCTGTTCTGGCTGTTTCTTTTTATGGAATAGATTGAACGGCATCTTTGTCCTCTCGACGCTAATGTATTAGGTGTGTTTTTACAGTTAAGCGTTTCTTTATTTTTAACTCTTGGCGTTTGCCTATTTTAGATTTATCTCTCTATAATTATTTGATTTGAACAAAACCAGCGGCTAAGCGTCCTTTGGCGAAGACACCTTTATGCTAATTCCACCCTTGCTTGCTTAATGTAATGGACAGAAAACCAGAAAAGCCGCAATAAGCCCAAAGCGCTTTAAGCTAATAGAATCATCACGTTGTTAATTACGACAACGACAAGAAACGCAACTAACCCTAAATAAATAACTCTCACGACGGCGCTGCCAACTCTGAAACTCGTAGTGGTCTTGTCTTGAGCGCTGTTTAGCATCTTTGCTGAGAGAAGATATGTGCCTGCGATGCAGAACGTGGCGGTAAGCTTGAGCACCATAAAGAGCGGAACGTTGCTTACTACTCCCGCCATGATGGGATTCATTTCTATGGCGCCAAAGTATAGGGTGCCGATTACTGTAGTTACGCAGTCGATTGAACCCATGAGCACAAGCAGGAAACTCGGAAGTACCGCAGTTTTAGGGTGATACATATTTTTGCCTTCTCAACACGAAAAACCGCGGATTTGCTTAAGAACAAGATTTCAGAAATCGAGTAGTTACAGAATTCGATATATTACTGTTTAAAAAGGGTTCAACCCCTATGTTGCGCTATGTTTATGTTTTGGAGAACCGCCTCTTTTAGCGTGAGCGATTTCAGCTTTGGCACAAAATAATCAGGTTGACGATCAGCAGCCCCCGCAGCAACCTAATGAAGAAAAAGAAAAAACAGTTGACTTCAATTTCCCACTCTTAACCCTTAGAACCAAACGCTTCACCTTCATATTTGATAAACTTGGAAATACACGCGGCGCAAAATACGTCGCATGGGTTTTCCTCGCTTTGGTACCAATTATAGCTGCTTTGGCTCTCTTCCTAATTACGGGCAGCCTCATTGCCTTGTTAAGCAACCCTGCTGTTAGCCAGTCAGTTAGCCAAACAGTCAAGGATCTGGGTGTAGGCTCGATTCTGATGCTGCCAGGCGTCAACCCGATGCTGCCTATAGTCTACGGCTGGATAGCTATAGTCATAGCTATAGTGATCCATGAAGGCGCACATGGCATAATCGCGCGAAACAACGGTTTCCGAGTGAAATCCAGCGGCTTACTATTCTTCCTAGTCATCCCCATCGGCGCCTTCGTAGACGTGGACGAGGAGCAGCTTAAAACCGCACGTGCCCGCCCCTCCGTGAAGGTTATGGCCGCAGGCGTCGGAGGAAACATCATACTGGGCGCGGTTTGCCTTATCTGCCTAATCGCGGTAGTCGGCAGCTTAACACCCATCGTTAACGGGGTATACATAAGCGACGTAACCCAAGACATGCCTGCCCAAGCCGCGGGTCTCCAGCCTAAAGATGTATTCGTTTCAGTAGACAACGTTACAATAACATCCTCTGATGATTTACGAGCCTACCTAGAGAACAAGACAGCGGGTGAAATGGTACTGGTTACTGTGCGGCGCGGCGACACCTGGGATACGCTGTACACAACCACACTTAACTTAACCTCCTCCGATAACCGCACCGTAATGGGCGTTATGATCTATAACCTGCAGACAGAGGCTTTACTGAAAAATTACAACAGCTTTAGCATCGAACGCCTCTCCATATACCTTGTGCCGCCAACACTAGCGTCAACTTATATCCCGTATTCAGATACGCTGTCGCAGTTCTACACCAGCCCTCTTGGGTCAAGCTGGTCTATAATTGCTAACTTGTTCTACTGGATTTGGTTTGTCAACTTCAACTTAGCCATCTTCAATGCTTTGCCCATCTATCCATTGGATGGCGGCAGAATCTTCAACATAGCCCTGAAACGGTACCTTGGCAAACGGATGAGCGAGAAGACAATCTACCGCGTGACCGTAGTGGTTGCAGTGGCTTGCTTGGCAGTTGTTCTAGCAGGTGCTTTCCTGCCCTTCCTTCTATAATGCAGCTTTCTAAGCGAGAAAAAGGCTACCCGATTAGGCGTAGCTTCAACTATTTTTTCTGTGTTTGCCTAGTTAACTGTTGCTTTGCTTCTTCTGGTTCAACGATAACGTTGACTTCTATGATGTCGTCAAATTGTTTCTTTGTTTTCTCCTCGATTTGTGCTGCGATTTTAGCGGCTTCTTTGACGGTCATTTCGCTGTCTACCTCTACATGCATGTCTCCTATGATGTAGGAGCCAAGCTTGCGTAGGCGCACGCTATGGGCGTCTTTAACATTCGGAATCGATTTAGCGATAGATTTTATTGCTGCAACGTTCTCGGGGCATTGACATGCATCTAGTAGCACAAGCGAGGCTTCTTTGATTATCGTGTACACCATGGTGAAAACGAATAGCGAGATGATTATTGCTGCAATGTAGTCGGTTTGGACAATACCAAAGTAGGTGCCTAAGGCGATGCCGACGAAGGCGGTTATCGAGGTAAGTACATCCTTTATCGAGTTTGCGGCGTCTGTACGGAGCGCCATGGATTCATATTTCTTTGCCGCTCTGCGCTTGTAGATAAGCAGGAAACTTGAAACGACAGCGGCCGATAATGCCACAGTCATGGCAACCAAGGGGTTCTCTACAGGTGTCGGATTAGCTAGACCCTGATAGGATTCAATCAACACCACCACAGCTAGCGCCGCCATGAAAATAGCAGCGATAATGCTGCTTAACGTTTCAAAACGGTAGTAGCCGAAGTGAAAACGTTTATCTGGTTTACGTCTTGAGATGCGCAGCCCAATCCAGACGATAAGCGATACACCTGCATCCGCGAATGACTGTGTGCCGTCCGCGATTAGGGCGATGCTAAAAGTGAATATGCCGACTATAACTTCTGCTAAGCCAACAATTAACTGAACTAAAAAGGAACGCTTAGCTACTTTTCCGCCTTCAATGAGGTTAGACGCCAATTAGACTCTGCTTTTCTCCTATACTGTGCTATTAATGCTGCTTTGTATGCTAAAAGCTTTCACTATATTGGGAAAAGGCTTTGGGTGGTCACTGAAAAAAGTGAGTGCCCCTTAGTTGAGGTGTTTATTGTTTGCCGCTTTTCTTTTTGATGAATAATCCAGCTATTGCCAGTACAAGGAGCCAAGCATGTTTGCTTGAATGTTATATAAAGAATTCACGTTTGATGCCTATAAAAACAAAACTTCTGTGCCGAGAATTGGTTATTATACATAAGGGAAAACCAAAATAATGTAGCGTACTTAACTGTTTTTAGAGGCGCAACAAGCATGGACACCTATGAAGCAATACAGGCTCGAAAATCAATCCGCTCCTACCAAGACAAACCCGTTCCCCGCGCGGTTATTGAGCGCATCTTAGAAGCTGGGCGGCTGGCGCCATCCGCAGCCAACATCGAACCATGGCACTTCATAGCAGTTACGAACCAAGAAACGCGAAAAACGCTTTCAAAAGGTGTATTCGCGAAGTTTGCCTCCGATGCTCCGCTTATCATCGTGGTTTTAGGTGACAAGAAGGCGTCTTCTGAATGGTACGCGGTTGATGCATCATTAGCGGCTGAGAACATGGTTTTAGCTGCAGTAAACGAGGGTTTAGGTACATGCTTTGTTGGAAGCTTCAACGAGTCAGAAGTTAAGGCGGCACTTAAAGTGCCAGAGAACTTTAAGGTTTTAGTCATGATAACAGTCGGGTACCCAAAGCCCAAGCTGGATTTAAGCGGTAAGCTGCTGCGGCTGGTACGGTCACGAAAGCTGATAAGCGAGGTTGCCAGCGAGGAAGAATTCACTAAACCATTTGTACCACAGAAAACTGTTAAACCCTAACTTTAGAATCGCTAAATCCATCTATCCCTAGAAACCAAATATAGATAGGTAACGGCTAAATACCACTAGGTCTAATTCCGTTGATATTCAGAGCGTGGGAAGCACCGTAAAATGACAGACATGCCCGAAATAGTCACTAATTTAATCCTAGCATCTAAAAAACACGAGCAGTATCGCAGCGAAGAATGCATAAACATGATTGCCAGCGAAGGCATAAAATCCCCCGCGGTATGCCAAATGCTCGACATGAGCCATGACCTCGCCACCCGATACGCGGAAGGCGAAAACGACATGCAAGGATACGTTAAGAAGCGGTACTATCAAGGGCAAAAGTACATGAGCCAAATTGAGGACCTCGCATGTGACGCGGTTAAAAACCTGTTCCGCACATCGTGGGCTGATGTCCGCTTGATCTCAGGCACCCACGCTAACACAGCAACCTTCAAAGGCCTCTCGCTTGCCTCAAAAAACAACAAGATGGTTGTTACACCACTAAGCTGCGGCGCACACATCAGCCATGACTACACCGGACTCGCCGGCAGCATCCTCGGCATAGACAACATAAACCACGTCTACGACCTCAACGAATTCAACATTGACCCCGACAAGTCAGCTTACGTTATCCGCGCTGCTAAACCCGGCATCGTCACTTTCGGCGGCAGCCTGTTCCTCTTCCCGCATCCCGTTAAGGAACTCAAAGCGGTCTGTGACGAAGTAGGCGCATACGTAGCCTACGACGCGGCACACGTACTAGGCTTGATTGCCGGCGGCCAATTCCAGGATCCACTACGCGAAGGCGCAGACTTCATCACTGCCTCCACACACAAGACCTTCCCGGGTCCACAGGGCGGTGTTATCATGGGTTCCCCTGATACTCCGGCAAAGGAGAAAGCCGTCAAGAAAATACAGCACGCAGTTTTCCCATTAACCGCTTCAAGCACCCACCTCGGCAGACTTCCCGCTTTAGGCATAGCTTGCTTGGAGATGAAGCTGTTCGGTCAACAGTTAGCCGCACAAATAGTAAAGAATGCCCAGACTGCCGGTCAATACCTCTGCGAGAACGGCGTTACAGTCGTAGCGGAGAAGAAAGGTTTCACTCGAAGCCACCAGATCGCTTTAGATGTTCGGGGCTTCGGCGGCGGTAACAGAGTAGCGCAGGACCTCGAAGACGCTAACATTATCCTTAACAAGAATCTTCTGCCGTACGATGACCAAGCTGATAAGGGAAACCCCTCAGGTTTACGTGTTGGCTTCCAAGATGTTACCCGACGAGGCATGAAAGAGGGCGACATAAAGCACCTCTGCGATTTAATGCTTGACGTTATCAAGGAGAAACGTAAGCCAGCGCAGGTTAAAGCTGATGTTTTAGCGCTTAAGAAGGAATTCTGCGGCGTCAAATATGGCTTCCAGAGTGTTGAGGAAGCACTCAAGTACGTAAAGTAGTAGGATTAATCCTCTCTTTCCTTTTACTGTTCCTTTTATATGAAATCAGCTTTATATTCTGAATTTGCCTTATTTTCATTGGGTGCTGAGTGCATATTTTATGGATAAACAGGCTACAGAGAAACCGCATGGCAGTATGCTGTCGCTAGTTATTATCATTGTTATCGCTGTGTTTGCGGTTGCCAGCGCCGTTCTAAGCTTGCTGTATCCAGATTTCATCTTCCTAATCTCTGGCTCAACCTATGTTACAGGCGGCGCGCTTTTCGACGCCATCTACATTATCCTGACTTTGGCTACTTATGCTCTCTACCTCATCGGAGGCGCCGTGTTAGTCTATGGGGCAGTGCTTGTCACTTACCGCTTTATCCAGTACAAAGTAAGTGACCCCTACAAACCCACCCACTCCACTCATTACCTCAGCAACTACCTGACGTTAAGCCTGAACTTCTTCATAGGCGCCGAAATCATCCGCACTGTGGCTGTTCGAACCTACGAGGAGTTCGCGTTGCTGATACTGGTAATTTTCAGCAGAGGCCTCTTCAGCATGATTCTGTATCTGGAGCGGAGATGGCACGGTTTATCAGAGGAAGAATAGCTCCATACTGGAGCCGAATTAAAAACGGCTAGTTGGCCTAAAGATTAATTAGTTCACCTAGTCAATTTGACTCTGAAAAGTATGAACCTAGATTTCATAACAGTACTATTCCTCATCACGGCGATCGGCTTTGTAATATTAATGGTTCTTCTGCCAAGGTATGGCCCACATTACATCTCCCGCTTGACGTGTCCAAGCTGCCGTAAAACCTTCAACTTCCACTGGATACCCGGCGCAACCATAACCTCGTTGATTCGCCGCAATTACCGAGTGCTAAAATGCCCCTACTGCCACACCCGATCTACTTTTGATATTATGGCTACTCGAACACGCGCCCCTAAAACGTCGAAGGTGCTTAAAGGGGCCAAAATCAAGGCTAAAGCGTAGCTGCCGAGAATTCGTTTAGATAAGTTTTATAATCCGTAAAAGCAATCACTTTTTAACTTATGTTCAAGGTGAAATCGGCATGAAAGTACTACTAAACGATGGTTTAGAGAAAGAAGGCATAGCGATATTCCAGCAAGCCGGCATAGAAACAGACAACAAGAAACGTGACCCCGCTCAGTTGCTTGCGGAAATCGGCCAGTTCGACGCGCTGGTTGTTCGAAGCGCCACTAAAGTAACACGCGAAATAATTGAGGCAGGCGCAAAGGGCAAACTCAAAATCATCGGACGCGCAGGCGTAGGCTTTGACAACATCGATGTAGCGGCAGCATCCGAAAACGGCATAGTGGTAAAAATTGCGCCTTTTGGAAGCACCAACGCCGTTGCAGAATTAGCCTTATGTTTGATGCTTGCAGTTTCACGTAACACCCCTCAAGCTCATCACTCACTTAAAAACGGTGTATGGATTAAGAAGAAGCTTGAAGGCAGAGAACTTAACGGTAAAACCTTAGGCTTAATCGGCTGCGGCAGAATCGGCCAGAAAGTCGCGCACATCGCCGACCACGGCTTCAATATGGACGTCATTGGCTTCGACATTAAACCGTGCCCCGAATCCGGCATAAAGTTCCTCGCAACCAAAGAGGAAGTTCTCCAGAAAGCCGACTACATCAGCGTCCACACAGGCGGCAAAGACATAATCATCGGCGCCAAAGAACTTGCTCTCATGAAACCAACCGCTTACATCATCAACACAAGCAGAGGCAACAACATCGACCAAGCAGCCCTCTACACTGCGCTTAAAGAAGGCAAACTCGCCGGTTACGCAACCGATGTTTACAAAGAGGAACCTAAAGCGGAAAACGATCCCTTCAACGACAAACTAAAGGAACTCGACAACGTCGTTATGAGCAGTCACCTCGGTGCATCCACTGTGGAAGCTCAGCGTGAAACCAGCACCGAAATGGCCCGCGTTTTATCCAGCTACCTTTTAGGCGGCGACTTCGTCAACGCGGTAAACGCTGGCGAATCAATCGAGGTTGAAGAGAAAGCGATCTTTACGCTCTTTATCCACCACAAAGACGTCCCCGGAGTGTTCGCTAACATCGACAAGGTGCTTGCTGACAGCAACATTAACATACGCGCAAACTACAGTCGACAAATCAACACCGGCTACGCGATCAGCGTGTATGTACTGCATCAGAAGGTTTCAGCTGATATAGTTGCGAAGCTTCAGGCAATCCCGAACGTTTGCAGCGTGAAATTTTAAGCCTGATCTTTTTCAAGCAGGCATATTAACATCTTTTCTTCTTTTTTAGTACCTATGCGATTGGGCGTGCTGTTTTCAGGCGGCAAAGACTCAACTCTTGCCCTACATATGGCCTCTGAGACGGATGTGGTAGCGTGCCTAATCACCGTTGTCTCACACAATAAAGAGAGCTACATGTTCCACACCCCCAACGTTGACGTCACAGCGCTTCAGGCGGAGGCGCTTGGGCTGCCAATGGTCAGGGTTGAGACTGAGGGCCAAAAGGAGGCGGAACTCGCCAACCTCGAGGACGCCATCAGGCAAGCCAAATCGCAGCATGGCATCGAGGGCGTCGTGACGGGGGCGGTGGAGTCGGTTTATCAAGCGTCGCGTGTTCAGCGCATCTGCAACGTCTTGGATTTGTGGTGTTTTAATCCGCTGTGGAAGCATGACCAGAAAGCGCTCCTTGAAACCCTGCTTGCAAGACAGTTCCAAGTTATCATCTCAGGCGTTTTCGCTTACCCGCTCGATGAGAAGTGGCTTGGCAAGCAGCTTACGCCTCAGATGATTGAGCGACTTGTTGCGCTGCAGGCAAAGTATGACATAAGCCCTTCGGGGGAAGGCGGAGAAATCGAGACAACCGTGCTTGATGCGCCATTATTTAGGCAGAGAATTGAAGTCACGGATTCCGCCTTGGAGTGGCATGGGTGCTCCGGCGTCTACGTAATTAAACAGGCAAAGCTGGTGCGTAAGTGACTGTTCTCGTTGTTGACATGAACTCTAAGGCGGCGTCGCTGGCGTACTCTGAGTTTGTGCAGCCGATCCTCTCAGTTGTTGAACCGCTTGAGGCCTGTGCTGTGAAGCATTACCTCGACGTTGACCCCTCAGAAGCTGAAAAATACAGTAGCATAATTCTCTCAGGTACTACACTCAAAGATTTCGAGTTCCTAAAGCACCTCGAAAACTTTAGGTGGATAAAAACCTGCACTAAGCCGATTCTGGGCATATGCGCCGGCATGCAGACAATCATCCGCGTCTACGGCGAACAGCTAGTGCCATGCCAGCAAATAGGCATGACCGAGATCACCACAACCAAACTTAACCCTCTCTTCAGCGGCGACTTCCAAGCCTACAGCCTACACACCTACACAATAGCAATTGGCAGCCGCACCTTCGAAACAATAGCCAAATCATCCAAATGCATCCAAGCAGTAGCCCACAAAGAGAACCCCATCTACGGCGTCCTCTTCCACCCCGAAGTACGCAACCCCGACATCCTGAAAAAATTCATTACCCAACAATAGCGCCCCAAATTGGCTGGTCTGGGGACTGCCGAAAAAAGTTAAAAGCCGAAACAGACTTCTTTATTTTGGTAGTTTTTGGAGGATTTTTGTTTTTGATAACTAAGTTGCCAGTAGAGAAACTCAGGAACATTTGTGATGCTGATTTTATGCACTGCGAATCAACTGGCGAGTTGGCGCCTTTGGTTGAGATAATTGGGCAGGATCGTGCGGTTAGAGCGCTGAAGTTCGGTTTAGGTATTAAAAGGGGCGGCTTCAACATTTTCGTGGCGGGGTATCCGGGTACGGGCCGAAAAACCGCTGTTAAAGCATATGTTGAGGCTCAGGCTAAAACTCAGCCGGTGCCGCCGGACTGGTGCTACGTCAACAATTTCGCCAACCCGTATGAGCCGCAGGCTATTCAGCTGCCGCCGGGGAAAGGCAAAGAGTTCCGCGAGGACATGAAGAGCTTCATCGAAAACACTAAAACCGCGTTGCCGAAGGCGTTTGAAAGCGAAGATTACATTACCCGCAGGGAAGCTACGCTTCGTAATCTGGAGAATCGCCGTAAGCAGTTAATCGACGGTTTGAATGTGAAGGCTCAGAGCGAGGGCTTCGTTATTCAGACTACGCCTATGGGTATTCTGCTGGTTCCTGTGCTGGATGGTAAACCGCTTAGTGACGCTGAGATACTTGCTTTGCCCCAGAAAGTGAGAGATAAGCTTGATGTAAAGCGGGAGAGTCTGGAGAAGGAATTTTCCGCTGTTATGCGGCAACTACTGGATATGGAGCGGGAGATTCGTGAGTCCGTTAAGAAACTCAACAAAGAAGTTGCCTTCTACGCTATAGGTAGCCAAGTTCAGGGGCTCATAGAAAAGTACCCTGATAACAAAGATATTTCCGTGTACTTGCGGGCTGTAGAAAACGACATATTGGATAACCTTAACCAGTTCACCCGACGAGGGGGCGCCGAGCAGCAGTTGCCGTTTGCGATGTCGTGGATGCGGGACGACCCGTACAAGAAGTATGATGTTAACGTCGTTATCGATAACTCTGAAACGCAAGGCGCGCCAGTAGTTATGGAGACCAACCCGACTTACCATAATTTGCTTGGCCGCACTGAGAAAGAAGCGCAGTTCGGTGCCTTAACAACGGATTTTAGCATGATACGGGCGGGGTCTATTCAGAAGGCAAACGGCGGATACCTGATTGTGCCCGTGGAGGATTTGCTTAGAAACCCCTTCTCCTATGATGGCCTTAAACGTGACATTAAAGACGGAAAAATGTACATTGAGGAACCCGAGGAACGCTACGGCTTTCTAAGTGTTAAAACCCTTAAGCCAAAACCTATACCTTTAACTGCTAAAACAATCCTCATAGGCGACCCGTACCTCTATCAGTTGATGTTCACTTTAGACCCTGATTTTCGTGAGCTTTTCAAGATTAAAGCGGAGTTCGACACGGCCATGCCTCGGACCTACGAGCGGATGCGGCAGTACGCCTCCTTTGTTTGTGGGCTCTGCGAAAAAGAGAACATGAAGCATCTAGACGGCGGCGCATTAGCTAAACTGATCGAGTACAGTTCCCGCCTCGTAGAAGACCAGTACAAGCTCTCTACACAGTTCTCTTTGGTGGCCGACATTGTTCGTGAAGCCAACTTTTACGCGGCAGAAGAGAATTCGACTCTCATAACAGCCGCCCACGTGAAGAAGGCCATCGAGGAAAAGATTTACCGCTCTAAGCTTGTTCAGGAAAAGATTCAGGAGATGATCGCCCGCGGCTTCTTTTTAATCGATACACATGAGCAGAAGGTAGGACAAGTCAACGGCCTTTCAGTGATGGGACTGGGCGACTTCGCATTCGGCACGCCCTCACGTGTAACCGCCAGTATAGGCTTAGGCAGGGAAGGCGTCATTGACATCGAACGGGAAGCAAAAATGGGCGGCCCAATCCACACCAAAGGTGTCCTGATCCTAAGCGGGTACTTAAACGACAAGTACGCCCGCGACAAACCCCTCAGCTTAAGCGCCAGATTGGTGTTTGAGCAGAACTACAGCGGGGTGGAAGGTGACAGCGCATCCAGCACCGAACTCTACAGCCTTCTTTCTGCGCTTAGCGGATTACCCATTAAGCAGAACCTCGCTGTTACGGGTTCGGTTAACCAGAAGGGCGAGGTGCAAGCCATCGGCGGTGTCAACGAGAAGATCGAGGGCTTCTTTGAAGTTTGTAAAGCTAAGGGTTTGAGCGGCGAGCAGGGCGTTATGATTCCCGAGAGCAATGTGCAGAATCTGATGCTAAAAGAAGAGGTGCTTGATGCGGTCAAAGCGGGGCAATTCAACATTTACTCAGTAAAATCCGTTGATGAGGGTATAGAGGTTCTCACGGGCCAGAAAGCGGGGCAGCGGCGACAGGATGGTACGTACGAGGAAGGCACAGTTAACTACCTTGTAGACAAGGCGTTGGGTGAGATGGCGTATAAACTAAAAGAGTACTCAGCGGTTGAGGTGAAGCCGAGAAAAGCTGAGGTTTCCTAGATCTTCCTTACCCTTTGATTTTTTATTGCTCCCAAAAAATGGGTGAAAAGCTAAGCGGTTATGCGCTAAGCTCTTTTATTTTCTCTTGAACTCCTTGCAGCTCCTTTTTGAGTTCTTGTTCGTATTCTTTGAGTTTTTCTAGTTGTTCAGCTTTGGTTAGGAATTTTCTTTTTTGTCCATGATTTTGGCAGCAACATTCGTCTCTCATTTTATGTGTTCACCTCTCCGCGTTTTACTATAAAAAATAAAGTATTTAAGATATCAAGTTTATAGTAAAATAGCGACTCTGTGTCAAAATAGCAAGTATCCCCCAAGAAAGTGAAAAATTGGACGAACAAAACAGACCCATATGTCTATGCCCCCTCGAAGGCGTAATCGACGTCATCGGTAAAAAATGGTCTCTGCTCATAGTCAACGCAATAGGAAACCATGGAAAACTCAGGTTTAACGCACTTATGCAGCAACTCGGAAACATCAGCCCAAAAACGCTGGCAGACACCCTCAAGGAACTGCAGGCAGAAGGAATTGTCAAAAGAGAATCATTCGCTGAAATCCCTCCCAGAGTCGAATACTCCTTAACCGAGGATGGGCTTGAACTGAGAAAAGCGATTATTCCACTGCTGCATTGGGCTGCGCCGAGACATCGATGTGCAGGTTGCGGGTCATACAACAAGTCGATACCAGCTCACAAAATAAACCAAACGGACGAATGAAGCCAATTAATAGCGGATGTACTAAAAGAATACTTAGCGATTGAGTTGAAGTCTCGAAAAACAGAATAGTACTTTGCCAACTTCTTTTTGTGTATAAGTCAAGCAATAGTTAAATCCAAAGTTGACTGTATATATAATCAGTAAATCAATATGATTTGTGCCCTTTTCTGCTTTACTTTAGCTATGGTTTGGTTGTTTCTTGTGGGATTTTAGGGGTTCGCTATGTACTTTCACATTCACGTCCACATCCTGCCTACATAGAACCATGTTGTCGATGTGCA
>CAYPGY010000044.1:0-15812 GCA_964410435.1 uncultured Candidatus Bathyarchaeia archaeon | reverse complement strand
AAACCCCAGACGTCACCGTGCTCTTGGATGGTGGCATCTCGCTTTGCCCATACCGATTCGGCTTGCCGCCACACCCTGTAGAGTTCCAAACCATAATCCGTCTGCGCCAAGACATTGCCCAAGCCGCAGCCAAAGCCACAGTAACCACCATCAGCCACTACCACTACGACCACCACACGCCCAGCTTCGAAGACTGGGTCGTCAACTGGACAGAGCAAGACGAAACAGCGCGTCAAATCTACCAAGGCAAAACCGTTCTCGCCAAGAATCCCAAAGAAAACATAAACCCCAGCCAGCGGGAGCGCGCTTGGATGTTCCAGAAAACCGGCGCCAAACACGCCAAAACCTTTGAAGCTGCAGACGGAAAAACCTACACTTACGGCCAAACAAAACTTTGTTTCTCTCCAGCTGTAGCGCATGGCTCAGACGACCACTCGCTCGGATGGGTAATCATGGCAACCGTCGAATGCGGAGATGAGCGGTTCATGTTTGCACCCGACGTCCAAGGCCCCATATCTATTCATACCGCCGAGCTTATTTTGGCCGCTAAACCCTCCGTTTTGATGATAGGTGGACCCCCGCTTTACCTTGAGGGAGGCCGCGTATCCGAGCATCAGATAAAGCAGGCACTGCTGAACCTCGAGCGGCTAGCCGAGGCCGTTCCGCTGATTATCCTCGAGCATCATGCGCTCAGGGATGAAGCGTGGCGCGAAAAACTCTCTAATGTTTTGGCTAAAGCACAGGCACGGGGACACAGCATCGTAACAGCAACTGAGTACACAGGAAAAGAAAACCAGTTCTTGGAAGCGAAACGTAGACAACTATATGACTTGCATCCAGTCTCAGAAGAGTTCAAGCAGTGGACTAAAACTCTAAACGGATAAACAATAACTAAACCCCCTATCTAACTGTAGATAAAAAACTAGCACTATGCAGTATCTGATAGTAAATACGGCTGCAGCTTATGCAAAGCCCGTTGAAGAAGAGCAACAGCGCTTCTGTTTACACTACTAAAAAAGAGAAATGAATCTACGTGTCTTCTCTAAGCGTGTAGCCACATCTAATGCAGCGGAGAAACTGCGTTGAGGACTCGTCTGTTCCGCGTGTCTGAACCTGCCACACGTTTGCAGTGTTGTTGCCGCACCTTGGACAATCAATCTGTATAGTCGGCATCGGATTCAAATCCAGCTCTCTATCGATAACTGCAACAAACTGCTTGGGATTATGCACAATTAATTTCCCGTTTACACTTTTTGGGCCTAAATTGGGTTCAGGCTTCTTAATCCCGCATTTCGTGCAGGTTAACATAAACATAACTTGGTTTCCTGAGTTTACTTTAGTAGGTTTTAATCTTGATCCGCATTCTGGACAGAATTCCATTTTACAATTCATCTCCAAATTGTGAACCGCTATGTTAGTTGAGACGCAAGCGCAGGAAGAGAAGGTAGAGAGGGGTTTTCGCCTGCGCCTCAACCAACTATTGGTTCGTTTGACGCTTTCAGGTTACGTTTTTTACCAGACCGGGCATGTGGAATCATAAATTGCCATGTGTCTGTATTTTTGAAACTATAACTTTCTGCGGTGTCAACCAGTTGTCGCCGTAGACTGTTCCATGGTGTCTGTTTACTCTGTGAATTCTTAGCTTTTCGGGGTCGCCGAAGCTTTTTCTGCAGATAGGGCATCGAAAAACCTGTTTAAGCATACATGCCGCCTTTAGCATCCCTCTATGCGTAAAGTGGTATAATAACAGTTGTTGTTGGCTCGATACAACAACAACCAGCCAAGCATCTATTATTTAGTATTAACTCAGAAATCAACTGTTTCTGTTGTTAACATAGTAGAAATCGCTTAACCAGCAAGCAAACCCAGAATCTGTTGCTTGTACTGTCGCCACAACCAAACAGCAACCCCAAACAATTGCTGAACCAGAAACAGCTGCTTCTGCCAAAACTTTTCATTGATGATGTAGCAGCGCCGTGTTCCCTTCTTCTTCTAATTAAAAAAAATGGGCTCTAAAACAAAACCATCATTATATCAAAACCGCAATTAACAAAACAATCGAAAAAGGGTTTTAAGGTTCTAACAGCGATTTAACTAATTACGGTGCCGACGTTTTCTCCTTTAAGCGCCGCAAGCATATTCTCTGGCTTAAACCCGCTGACCACAATCGTTTTTATGTGACTTCGTCGAAGCACCTTAACAGCCTCTGGGTCAATAATCTGGTGGATTCCCGCTTTATGTTCGTTTTGCTCAAAAACTTTGGCAAGTTCGTCAAAAGATAACTTGTCCAGTTTTACCGCGTCAGGATGCTTTCTTGGGTCTTTATTGTAGACGCCGTCTTGATCGCTGTTTTTAACAACTAAATCAGCATGAACTCGTTCAGCAACAAGCGTAGCAACGGTGTCAGTGGTGTTCCCGGGCATCAAGCCGCCCATTACTAGGATTTTGCCGTCACGCATACACTGCTCTGCTTCATCCAGCGATGTTGCAACCTTACCGCATGCTAAGGTGCCCAATCTTTTAAGAAAAAGCTGAGCGAAAAGCCGCGAGCAGGAAATGGCGACTTCATCCTGCGCAGGTACATCCAATCCTAGCTCTTTGCCGTAACCGATAAACTGTCTTGCTAAAGCGCCTCCGCCTAGGATGACTGCTACTTCATGGCCTTCTGCTTTAATCTGTTTTGTGATGTCAGCGTATCTGCCCAATAATTCAGTGTTGATTGGATTCGCGATTACGCTTCCGCCTATTCGGATTACAATGCGCATACATGTTGCCTCTGTGTGGCTTGTAATGCACTTTTAGAGTTAAAAATCTTATATATCGACTAAGCGGCTGTTACTGCATCAGCTGGTCTAATCCATATGGCTTTCACTGAAACCTTTGAACTTCAACCGTTGGCTCCGTTCAGCTTGGAGCTTTCAGCACAGATATTTACTGGCTTAAACCCCGCCGTACGGTGCTTTACCGATGGTATTTACAGTCAAGTACTAAACGTAAACGGTAGCCTTGTCTTAACCAAGATCACCTCAACTGGAACCGTAGAAAACCCCAAATTACAGGTCATAGTAGCTTCTAATCAACCGATAACTGCGCAGACAAAACAATCCGCAAAAGAAGCAATAGAATACATCTTCAATCTAAACTTAAACCTAAAAACAATATACAATCAAGCCCAAAACGACCCAGTCATGCACAAGATCACCCAGCAACTAGCAGGATTCAAGTACCCAACTACCCCCACCGCATTTGAATCGCTAGTAGACTCAATCGTTGAACAGCAAATATCCATAAAAATCGCGCGGACAATCCAAGAACGCTTAGCCCAAAAGTTCGGCGAAAAAATAGAAATCGACGGCGCATACTACTACGCTTTTCCCTCTCCGCAAAACCTAACAGACGCCAGTATAAGCGACATCCGCACATGCGGGTTGAGCCAGCGTAAAGCTGAATACATCTACGGTGCAGCGAAAGCAATCGCAACTGGCAATCTCGACTTGGAGGCAATGAAAACCAACCCCGCCATAGACGCCGTCATCGCGGAACTGGATGCGCTTAAAGGGATAGGCGTCTGGACCGCTGAACTCACCCTTTTCCGCGGAATGCAGCGGCTAAACGTGTTACCAGCAGACGACTTTGGCATCAGACGCGCAATATCAAAGTATTACTGCGGCGGCAAACCCATAAAAGCAGACGAAGCACGCGAAATCGCCAAGCCATGGCACAATTGGCAAGGGCTAGCGGCTTTCTATTTGCTTGCCGCTGAAGCTAACGGCGTCGTAGTTTAGCCTGTTAGGCGCTTCTTCATCAATCTAACAACCAATTTAAGAATGCAATGCCCCCACTCTTCTTCACCGAGCGCACGAAGGTATATCTGAGTTGCTTCTTTAAAATTCTGCCAGTTGCTTTGTTATTAGTCAAAACGAATTTTTTTGTTAAGGAAAAAACGGCTAAATCAGAAGTGGCAATAATTATTTAACCATGAAAAGTCATTGCCTTGACAACATGACTTCCGCAGCTACCAAAATCGATGAAGTTGACACTCAGATTCTACATTTACTATTAATTGATGCACGCTTAAGCCTCAGAAAAATCGCAAAAGAATGCAAAATATCATCCGTATCAGTTTACAATCGAATTGAACGCCTAAAAAAACTCGGAGTACTCAAAGGCTCAACACTATTCGCGTCATTGGACATCTATAACTTCAGCATAATAGCTTTCCTAGGCATAGAAACCGAAGATAACACATACATCGACAAAATCCTAAATTGCCTAAAAGAGTACACTTTCCCAATTGAGCCATCTGTAAGTATAGGCACCTTTGACATTCATGCCTTAGTTTATGCGAAGGACCAAATTGACCTTAATAATCGCGTTAACATGATCAGAAGACTGCAGGGTGTCCGAAAAGTAGCAGTTTTCATCTGGTCAGGGATGCCTTTAGCGAATTACAGAAATGTCGATTTGAACCCCCAAAAGAGGTAGAGTTGATGGATAAACTGGACTACTTGATTATTGCAGAACTGCATAAGGATGCATCAATGTCTTTTAGTGACATAGCCAAAAACATCAATTCAAATCCCAATAAAGTTAGACGCCGCTATGAGCAACTAAGAAAAGATGGAAAAATCTTTCGCTCAGTCGCCCTCGTAGACCTAGCGGCATTAGGGTATCAGGGAAAAGCTTTCCTGTTGATAAATTTGATCGACAGTTACAAAAAGACTGACGCAATGAAAAACATAATGAAAATAAAAAACATCATAGGTGTTTCCGAAGTAATCGGATCATGCGACTTAGTAGCTATCGCATTCATCACTGACGTTGCCAGTATCCAAAACATAATAGAGCAAACCAAGAACTCGTCTGGTGTCCAAAAAGTTGACGCCTACTTCATAGACGACACATATTTCCCAATAACTCCCAACTTTAATACACTACTAAATCAGAGATGTCAAAGCATCGCTGAAACACTTTAAGCTATTTCCGAGCGATTAAACATACAAGCAGCAAGTTAATCAATATCAAATAACTGGGAAAAGACACTTCTGAAATACTCCATGTACTTGCTACCAAGAAACTTGTAAATGGAGTTAACGCACCGATAAGAAACGGCCAAATCGACTCCGTCTTAGGTTCATGCCAAGCCTTAATGATGGTGGGAGCTGCTGCTAAAGCGTCAGCTATGATAGACAGGGCAATTGCAAGAACTGGGTCACTTGTTAAAAACCACAGTAATACAGCGAGCGCCGAAAACCCGCCGCATGCATAATCAAAGGTCGAAAGCTTCCAATAGGCTTTCTTGCTTAGAAAAGACGCAACAAAAATCATAAACGGCGCAAACCCCGCCATAAAAACCGGCAATGCCGCCAAGTCAGCACCCATAGAAACCGATGCGGCTGTTGCAACAAAGGGTGCCACCGACCACATCAGCCATGTAACCCTGTTAGGCTTAGCATGGCCTTTGAACATTGCGCGTATGTATGCAAAGGCAGCAATCAGCGAAAAAGCGGCGGCGACGAATACCGTGAACTCGAACATACCCTGTTCTCCTTAAGGAGTTGCAGTAATGCTTAGGGCATTTATACCCATATTGCTTTCACAATGGGTTTTTTCTCACTGACCTCTATCGAAAGGGTTCGTAACGTAGCCTTTTCTTGAGTAGTTATACCTTTGGTGTATATTCCACGTGGCTAGTCCTTATAAGAGCGCAACTATCACAACTGAACTATCAAGCTTAACAAGAAGCGAAAATAAATGTCAACAAAAATCCCCGTCGTTGAAGCAATCAACGTTAAAAAAACTTACATGCTGGGTAAGGTCCCAGTGGAAGCCCTGCGCGGAGTCAATTTCCACGTCGAAGCAGGCGATTTCGTATCCATCCTCGGACCATCAGGCAGCGGCAAATCAACAATGCTAAACCTGATAGGCGCACTCGACAAGCCAACATCGGGTCAACTGCTAATTGACGGAGTAGACATAGGTACATTAAGCGATAACCAACTCTCAGAGTTGAGGCTAAAAATCGGCTTCGTTTTTCAATTCTTCAATCTTATCCCCCGTTTAACTGCACGTGACAACGTAGAATTGGCCATGTCAATAGGAGGTATGAGCAAAAATCAACGCCGCAAAAATGCAATACAACTACTGGAAAGCGTCGGCCTTAAAGACCGCATAAACCACAAACCCGCTGAATTAAGCGGCGGCCAACAGCAACGCGTTGCTATTGCACGTGCACTTGCAAACAACCCTAAATTCTTGCTTCTCGACGAACCCACAGGAAACGTAGATTCGAAGACCGCAGCGGAAGTACTGTCTTTACTTAAGAAACTTAACACTGCGGACGGTGTCAGCATAATTATGGTTACACATGATGAAAAACTAGCCAAACAAGCGAAAAGAACCGTCAAAATGTTTGACGGAGAAATCTGCGCAGACGAGGCGAATGGTCAATGAGAGCGTTAGATATTTTCGGTTATTCATTCAGTGCAATAAAACTCCGTAAACTTCGGGCTGCTCTAACAACTTTGGGCGTAGTCATCGGTATCGCAGCCATTGTTGCACTGTTATCGATCACTCAGGGGCTGCAGGTTACCATAACTTCGCAGCTTAATCAGGGCTTATCCGCTGACACCTTAATCGTTACCGCTGGCAGCAGTGCCTTAAGCGGCGGAGGCGGCGGCTTTGGCGGATTAGGAGGCCAAACAGAGAACTCTGGGTTTAGCTTATACACCAATTACACGCAGGAAATCGATGCGCTTTCGCCGGATATAGCGAGGTCCGTAGCGATAATAAGTCGAAGTGGCTACATAGTCAGCGAGAACCTTAACCGGTCCGTGACCATTTATGGTGTCGACTATGCAACTTATCAGTCAATATACGCCAACACTTTCAAAGCAGAAAATGGTTCCATACCCACAAGTCCAAATATGAACACGGTAGTTGTCGGAACCCGCGTTAACCAGCCAAGCCAAAACGGAACCGTATTCTTCAACACAGGCGACTTCGTGATCGTAACTTGGACAAACGCAACAATACTACCATTACGCAACGAAACATACACTGCACAGGTTTCTGGTGTACTGGGAAAAATCGGCGGCTTCGGCATAGGCGGCCCATCAGACACAGGAGTCTATATTCCACTGGAGCAAGCCCAGAGCTTCTTTAACACCACACAATGCGATATGATAATCGTTAAACTCGCAAACAGCGACAGCGCCACAGTGGATGCTGTGTCAAAGGCAATAACCGAGCACTTCAGCGATCAGGTTTCAGTTATATCCTCCACGGCTGTGTTAAGTCTTCTATCAACTGTCTTCGGCACAATACAACTTTTCCTAGGCGGGATTGCCGCGATTTCGCTGCTGGTCGCGGGAATAGGCATCATGAACATAATGATTGTTTCGTTGATTGAGCGGACACGTGAAATCGGTATTCTAAAAGCCTTAGGCATGAAGAGTAGAACAGTGCTAACAATCTTCCTAGGCGAATCAGTTATCATAGGCTTTATTGGCGCAATCATCGGCATCCTCTCAGGATGGGCACTGGCAAACGTAACCGCAAGCGTACTTGGTGAAGGCGGTGTAATAGGCGGCGGAAGCGGTGCATTCAGTATTACACCAATTCTAACGCCCGAAGTAATTTTGGGTTCGTTAGCGTTCGGTATAGGTGTAAGCGTAATCTTCGCGTTATACCCCGCGTGGCGCGCCTCAAAACTAAAGCCAGTCGACGCTCTACGATACGAATAGACACTGCTACATCTACCTCTTTTTTTTCTCCTTTTTCACTTTTTTTAATGAATGCAGTTTTAAGTGTGAAGTATCTTATTCCCAAGCAAGTGTGTTCTATGAAGCGACTGTACCCTGATCAACCGATTATCGGTGTCGGCATAGTTATCGTCCGAGAAGGTAAAATCGCGCTAATCAAACGTGCCAACGAACCCGGAAGGGGAAAATGGAGTATCCCCGGTGGGCTCGTTGAATTAGGTGAGCATATCGAACAGGCAGTTATAAGGGAAGCTAAAGAGGAAACATGCCTCGACGTGGTTAACCCCCGCTTGATAGACGTAGTTGATAACGTTGACCTCGACGGCGAAGGAAAAGTAAGATATCACTATGTAATTGTCGATTATCTTGTTCAGGTCGTTGCGGGAGAGGCTGAAGCGGATGCTGACGCGGAGGAACTGCGCTGGGTACCCTTCGATGAGGTTGAAAGCTACGTTTTGACTGCTTCATTCCGTTACTTCTTCCAGAACAATAGGGTTAAACTCGAGAAAGCCAGCTCTTACTAAGCTCTCTTCAGGTCACTTTTTGTGTTTCCAACGATACATGATCGAATCATACAGTGCAACCATAAAGAAGGCACTAATGGAGAAGTTTATTGCCTGCGGGTTTGAGGTTACAAAATGCACCAACGGCGATCCATGCTCGCTTTTATGGTTTAAAAGAAAAGATTAGTACAAACCATCACACTCTCTTTTTCTTTGATTAGCGATTAACAATTCAGCTATTTCTGCATCAGACTGCTTGTGCAATCGCCACAACTAACCTGCAACCCAAACCAGCAGCTGAACCAGAAATAATTGTTTCTGCCAAAAATTTAGGAAGATGGTGTAGCAGGGCAGTATTCCCTTCTTCTTTTAATTTTAAAAAAACAAATTTTGATCTACGGTTAACTTAGAGCGGAAGATATATCGCTTAATCGTGTAGGTCTACTTCTATAGTAAACTAATAAATAGCAACTTCTCAAACAACAAAATATGCAAGTCACCGACTTAGTACGCTACAACCACATTATACGCGGCTTCTACTTAGACGAAATAAAAAAGCTCTCGTGGGCAGAAGTGACCCGAAACAGAGGCTTAAGTTTTGACTGCATACGCGACGTATACCTGCACTTAACGATGGTGGAAGACCGCTGGATAAGCTACATAATCCCCGGTAGATACAGCGACTGGCAAAACCCCAACTTCGATGCTTTCAACTGTGGCTTCTCTTGAGAAATACACTAATCAGGTCAAGGCAAACACGGAAACATACCTCTCTAACCTTAAAACAGAGGAATTAACACGCCAAATCACTCTTCCATGGGGCGAAAAGCAACTGCTGGTTACCGTCGAAAAATGTCTGATACACATGGTGCTTGAGGACATGATACATTATGGAGAACTGTCGGCTGCGCTGTGGTAGATGGGGCTTGAAGCTCCCTACATGGGTTTTTGGCGATATGGCATATCTGAACCTGTAAGCGGAAGCTTTGAATATCAATCACCAACCACCCATGGAGGCGCCTGATGCGCTGAATACGACAAACCATTCTATATTCTGACTGTTTTTTATTCATTCCCTTTGGAGGGAATCAGTAAATTTGTCGGTCTATATTTTCCCGAAGAAGGGGCCTGCATTGCAAAGCGATTATAATTTTAGGCAAGCATTTTTTAGGCAAATGCGTTAGATACAGCCTATAGGATACTAGTCCGTTAGAAAACGGTGCCTTCCTATGAAAATTGCCGTATTTATGGATGCATACGAACCGTTGCATGAGACCAAGGATCCCGGGCAGATCCCGCTTGGCTTACAGGATATAGGCATCGGAACTGAACTTGTAACACTGGAAAAGGTTCAATTAGCTGACTATAAGGCTCCGTTTCCAATATGTAAAACAGAATGGAGTATGCTATCTCAAGAGAAGTTTTGGGCTGCAGATGACTCCGATGTTGTTGTATCGTACACGTGGCTTGGCGCTCAGTATATGCCGATGCTGCAGAAAATAAAAGCCTGCGGCAAAAAATCTATAATAAAAATTGACAGCGACGGACACGTCGGTTGGCCGCTTCATCCAGTGTATCTGAGAATTCCTCTTTTAGAAGCTAAATCTTTCCGCAACCTCAAAAGCCGCATTACATACAACATTCCATTCAAGTTTTTACATAAACGTGCAGTAGCGGCTGCTCTTGATCGAATAAGCCAGATAGACTTATCCGATGGCGTCATCATTGAGAGTCCGGCGGCGCTTTCTAACTTAAACTACTTTTTGAATTGGTGGGGTCGACAGGACTTAACTAAAAAAACTTATTTTGTCCCTGACCCGGTAACTCCCGACTTTATAGATACACCGCTGCAAAGGAAGGAGAATGTCGTTGTTTCTTACGGTCGCTGGGAGGATATTCCGCAGAAAAACACTGTTACTCTGGTTAAAACTGTTGCTAATTTTTTAAAGATGAGGCATGAATATTCTGCTGTCATTTTTGGTTCTGGCAAAGAAGTACTTGAAAAACTGGTTAGTGCTCTTTCAAAAGATGTAGCGGATAGATTTCAACTTCCCGGTTTAGTGGAACGTAAAAAGATTAAGCATCTACTTGCAAGTGCCAAAATATTTCTTGCTCCTTCACGATGGGAAAGCTTCGGTATAGCGGCAGGTGAATCTCTATGTATGGGCTGCTCGATTGTAGGCACTCCTGTTGAGAGTTTTAAGTATCTGTCCGCCGAGGGGTTTTCTGGTACTGTCTCCGCTGATTTCAGCCAGAAACAGTTCTTATCGGCTTTATTTGCGGATGTTTCGAAGTGGGACAGCGGTTTTTATGACCCTGAAAGGATCGCAGCGTTTTGGCGTCCCAAGCTAGATAGACGGACTGTTGCAGGTATGATTGCTAAAATAGCTGAGAACGCATAGTTATTGGGTTGCTGACACTATAGCGACGAATGCTGAGGCGACGAAGGGAAGCAGAACTGTTGCTTCTATATTGAAGTATGCTGGGATGATAAAGCAGAGTGCAGCAGATGTTATAAAAACGCCGATGGCGAGCCCTCTTTTTTTACTTAACGAAGGCTTCGGCGTTATCTGCATTATATCCTTGTAGAGTAGCTTGCGTTTGCTTAAGTAGTGGTAGCTTGCCGCTAACACGATTGGTCCTAAAAGGATCGCCCAGAGAGTGTCTGAGCCAATAATGGTAAAGGTAGTCATGACAAACGGTAACTGGAAGAGATATAGCAGTGCCCAGCCGATAATTAAACCGCAGATGATACAGGCGGCGCCTATTAGTGCCATAAATATCGCAACCTTCTTGATGCTTCTCATGTCTGGTTGATCGCTTGTTACTTTACTCCAGAGCATGTATGGTATGTAGGCGACTAGAAAGTTGCCGACGAAGCCAAAGGCGCTTGCAACTGTTAATCCGTTGCCAGAGGCGGCATCAAAGATCAGGTTGCCAAAAGCTGTCCCCCAAGCAGCGGCTGGCCCGAAGAGGAAGGCAAACGAGGCTGGGATAAACATGGCGATGCGTAGATAGTCTGCTTGTAGACCGAAGAGTGAGAATTGAGAAACAGGGTAAAGAAGTGCTGCATAAAGTGCCGTGGTGATTGCGAAGTAGGCTATCATCTTTGGGTGACGCCACATGGCGATTATATCTAACATTCCTTTTCCTGCTTCAAGCAATGCTTGGCTGCCTTAAATTTTTAATGCACTGGTTCCTTGGATAACGGCGAATATGCTTAAATCCGCCGAGTATTTTCCATCAGTACAGACGAAAAATCATGCAATACGCTATCCAAACTCATCAACTTACAAAAGCATACAACACCTTCAAAGCAGTAGACAACCTTGAAATCGCGGTTGAACGCGGTGAAATCTTCGGTTTATTGGGTCCTAACGGTGCGGGAAAAACAACCTCGGTGTCCATGCTATGTACGATTCTGAAGCCTACTTCTGGAACCGCAACCGTGAATGGCTTTGATTTGGTTCGAGAAGCAAACAAAGTCCGCAGGTCTATCGGGATCGTATTTCAGGATCCATCTGTAGATGACCGTTTGACTGCACGCGAAAATCTCTACATGCATGCTAACCTTTATGGTGTAGCCGCGTCGGAGCAGAGGGAACGTGTTGACCGTATCTTGAAGCTGGTTGAATTGGAGGATAGGGCTGACGACTTGCTGCGTACCTATTCGGGTGGTATGCGTCGTAGACTGGAGCTCGGGCGGGGTTTGCTTCATTACCCCAAGATACTATTTTTGGATGAGCCGACAGTGGGGTTGGATCCGCAGACCAGAGACCACATCTGGAAGTACATTAAGGAACTCAAGGAAGCTCACGACATCACTGTGGTTTTAACTACACATTATATGGATGAGGCTGATCGGCTTTCAGATAGAATCGCCATTATGGATCATGGGCGAATCGTGATTTTAGATACTCCTGAGAAGCTTAAGGCTACCTTGGAGGGTGATGTGGTGACTGTTAAGGCGAACAACTTGGATGAGCTAGCGCATCTTGTTTCTAAGTGGCTTGGGCTTAACAGCACAAAGGTTGTAGATGGCGCTCTAGAGATTACTGTGCCCAGTGCGAAGGCGGCGATGCCCCGCATTATGGAGATTGCCTCGCAGAATAGCGTTTACGTTGAATCGCTGGTTTCAAGGGAGCCTAACCTTGAAGACGTTTTCCTGCATTATACGGGGCGCTCTATTCGTGAGGACTCCACAAAGGAGCTGCATGGTTTAGCCGCTGCGCATAGGAGGACTATACGTTGACTGAAATAAGGGCGTTATACACGCTTATTCTTCGTGAAATTAAGCGTTTCCTACGTGACCGCGCACGCATCGTTATCAGCTTTATTCAGCCGCTGCTCTGGCTGGTTGTTTTCGCAGCTGGTTTCGGTGCACGAATAGCCATTCCGGGGATAGAATACCAGCAGTATCTTTTCCCAGGTATCATTGGTCAGACACTACTCTTTACATCTATGTTTATGGGTGTAAGTGTGATCTGGGACAAAGAATTCGGCTTCATGAAAGAAGTCCTTGTGGCGCCTGTATCGCGTTTCACGATTTTCTTAGGTAAAATGTTCGGGGACAGTACAGCAGCTATGCTTCAGGGCGTAATCGTGTTCGCGTTCGGTTTCCTTTTAGGCATCCCGTTTGATCCGTTAACGCTGTTTGCTGCTTTACCAATTATGCTGCTGATTACCTTCGGATTGGTGAGTTTAGGCTTAATAATTGCCAGCTTCATCGGTAGCCTAGAAAATTTTGGAGCTGTGCAAACTTTTGTTAATCTGCCGCTTTTCTTCTTAAGCGGAGCGCTGTTTCCTATTACTGGCGCTGGTACGCCTGAGTGGCTACGTACTGCCGCGATGTTTAATCCGCTGACTTACGGAGTTGATGCGCTGCGTTCACTGATTCTGGGTTCCGCTTGGGTTCCGATGCATTCGCTTGCAGTTGACATTACCGTGGTGGGTTTGTTCGATTTGGCAATGGTCGGAATTGGCACTTGGGCGTTTAGCCGGATGGGTAAAAAGTAAAAAATTACTGTTTGTTGGTCATTTCGTTGATTTGTTCTTCCATCGCGTGGCCTCTGCAGTAAACTACTACTTTTTTTAGGCCGTCAACTGTTTTTGCTGCGTCTCGTAGGTCTGCGGCGAGTTTGAACGCGATTGGGCAGAAGGGGCTTGTGGGTACGAATTCGACGGTGACTTGGCCGGGTTCTGTTTCTTTTACGGTTTGGATCATCTGCATCTCTTCGAATGTTTGGCCTGTTTCTGGGTCTCGTACTTTGCCGACTTCTTGGCGTACTTTATTTTCTAATTCAGACATAGTGCTTGACCTTGCTTTTTGAGTAAGGAAATTAAAGTGATAAATAATATAAAGATTGGTCAAATCTATTGTCGGCGATAAAAAGCCTTTGGTGAATTGGTTTGGTGTCTGATAATGACTGCGTTTTCTGCAAGATAGTTGGAAAGCAAGCTCCTGCGAGTATTCTGCTTGAAGATGATGTGGTGATGGCGTTTATGGATATTCGCCCACTATGGGCGGGTCACGCGCTTGTCATCCCAAAAGCTCACTATGTAGATATTTTCGACATTCCAGAGAAAGAGCTTGCCGCAGTGCATGTCGCCGCTAAAGCAGTATCGGCTGCGGTAAAGGAAGCGACTGACGCCGACGGAATCAGCATCATTGAGCAGAACGGCAAAGCAGCGGGACAAGACATCTTCCACCTGCATGTTCATGTTGTTCCACGCTTCGCAGGAGTAAAGCTGCCCGCGTTTAGCGATCTCAAAATTGTTGAGCGCTTGGAATTGGACGCTATGGCGCAGAAGATCAGGCGTTTCCTCTAAACATTCCTTTTCATTAGTTTCTTTGCGTAAAACGCACTGCTTCACCGCAAGGGTACCCCCTCCTACTGGTTTCTGCATACATCTGATATTTAGATCCTAATATGTCCGTTAAAAACGCACTTACGCCACGTTTTACGCACCTAAAAAGTTGTATTAGTGCGATTTACGCACCATCATACCTTAACAGCTGTTTGGCTAACCCTAAAAATCATACACTCCGCAGGCTTGACAGGTGCAACCCCAACCAGCATAATCAAGCGTCCTGCGTCGAGGTCGCTTTGCGTCATGGTGCTGCGGTCGCACTTAACAAAGTATGCTTCCTCAGGCTTCGCGCCCTGCAGCTTACCATCCTTCCATGCCTGCATTAAAAACTCCTCGACCTGAAGCTTCACCTTAGCCCACGTCGTCTGGTTGTTAGGCTCAAACGCCACCCACGCGGTGCCCATTTTGATTGATTGCTCAAGGAAAATCAGCAGTCGCCTCACGTTAATGTACTTGGATTCCTGATCACTGGAAAGCGTTCTTGCACCCCAAACCAGTATGCCTCTGCCCGCAACAGTTCGTATGCAGTTTATGCCGCGGGGATTAAGGGTTTCCTGCTGCAAGTTACTTATGCTGCGTTCAAGGCCTGTTACACACTTGATTTCTTGGTTAGCTGGCGCTTTATTGACTCCCCATTGATTGTCTACTCGAACGTAGACGCCAGCGATGTGGCCTCCCGGGGGAACCACGATTTTGGTGTTGGCGTTCTGCCTAACGTAAACCCACGGGTAGTATAGCGCCGCACAGGAGGTTTCGCGGGGTTTAGTGATACATGTGGGTTCTTGGCCTTTGAGGGAATCAAAGATGGCGAATCTAGTCCTTAGCCGCTCGCAGTGGTCAATGATTAGGTCAGCTAATCCGGCTATTGCCTGAGCATTAGGCGAGTAAAGCAGCGAGATATCATCGATCTGCTCAGTTTTCGCAAGAGCCCCCGCGTAGTCGCCGTTTATCACCCTACCAATGCAGCATTTTTGGCCGCCGTTAGCAAAGAAGCCTTCAACCGCAAAAGGCAGATACTTATCCGCGCCGAAGTAGCCGCCGAAAATCTGCTGAAACTGAGCCCAACTCGTAACCAGTGTAGGTACGATTGGGCCGGTTTGTGTTTCCCCAAAAAAAGCTGCGGTGCTTGTGCTTATGCCCTCTATCGGTTTAGGTCCAATCTGTAATTCTTCTACGTAAACGCTGGGTTTTCTGAAACTTAACCTGCCCATGGCTAAACTATTGCCGGTCGCCTTTTTTGAGGCTATTGGTGGCTCTTAGCTGCCTTCTAGTAATTTCCAGTTCCCTCTCTAAATACTCAAACGGCGAGCGCTATTTGTCACTATGACCGCTAGCAGGTATCCCCCGCCGATTAATACCGGAAATGTTGCAACCCATGCTAGTATGAGGCCGATTATGAACGCAGTATTGTCTAAATCGTAGTCTGCGAGGCCGGGAAATGGATTGGTAGCTGTGTGATTTCATGTTTGTTATGCGTAGTGAAGGAGTCAAATTTTGGGACATAAACAACCAGATTAACAATGTAGCAGACGGCTCCTACCGCGGCAAGTATACATAAAATTTAAGTTTGTTGTTCATTCTTACAAGACTTACGCGTAGTGTCTTTTTTTTCGCCTAAAAAATTTGTTGAAAACCACTTCTTTGGATATAGTTTGGAAAAATGTTGAAATGATAA
>CAYPGY010000043.1:0-15996 GCA_964410435.1 uncultured Candidatus Bathyarchaeia archaeon | reverse complement strand
TGCAAAAATCCTCTTAGTTGAGAGCCCATACGCAAACTCAGCGTACATGTTTGCCGCGGTACAGTACGCAACGAGCAGAGAAGATGTGTCTGTGGTGTCTATGAGTTGGGGCTCACCTGAATCCATCACCCAAATCAATTATGACGCATATTTCTCTGATCCCGACTTAGCATTCTTCGCTGCCTCGGGGGATGATGGCTCCGTCGTAATGTATCCCTCTTCTTCGCCTTACGTAGTGGCTGTCGGTGGAACAACACTGAACTTGGATGATAATGGAAACGTAATCTCCGAGAGAGCGTGGAGTAAAAGCGGTGGGGGAGCCAGCCAATACACAGCAATCCCCCAATATCAGATAAACTACGGGTTAACCACAACCAATCGCTGTGTTCCAGACGTCTCCTACAACGCTGATTCCTCAACTGGCTTTAGCGTATACTATAAGGGATCATGGTACATTGTTGGGGGAACAAGCGCGGGTGCACCTCAATGGGCAGCCATCTATGCACTCGGAGCTTCAGCTAGCCTAAACAATCTTTACGAGAAAGCCAAAGCGTCATATTCAACATACTTCAGGGACATAACATCTGGATCAACCAACAAATATGCCGCCACAGTAGGATATGATAACGTCACAGGATTAGGAAGTCCGTTGAGTTGCAACTTCATGGACTTCTTCACTATTTCACCCACTGCAGGTGGACCAGCAACCGAAATCGCATTTATTGGCGCTGGTTTAACTGGACCAACCGCCAGCATCTCATACCTAAACCCATCTAATTCAACATGGACGTCGCTTGTCAACGCTACGGTCATACAGGGGAACTTTACAGTAAACATCCGCGCGCCTGACTTGGCGCAATGCAACCCAGCAGGAGACTATGCTCAAACATTTGATAACCTGATTTTCCGAATTGTAGATAACGGCAACGGAAAAACCTACAACGCAACCTCACCGTTCACAATGTACCGCAGAGGCTTCACGCAGGTCGGCAGCTCCACCCCCTCCGCGGTTTACGGCAACAATACAGACTTAACGAATTCAGTAATTGTCCAAGGCGGAGCCAACTTGACTTTTAGCGGCGTCTGGTTTAGCCCCGGCGATGCAAAGATACTCTGGGACCATACCCAAATTAGTAACCTAACAATTGGTCAAACAGGCACATTTAGTGCAAGCATAACCGTGCCAACATCAACTTCGAATCAGCATACACTGACCATTCAAGATGCCACCACAAACTGCACCGTTTACATCGCATACATGCCCACATTAACCACAGATTACACAGACACAAACACATGGCGCACAAGCGACTTCATCATCAGCATCTACGCCGATACACCAGTAAACGAAACATTCTACCGAATAAACGGCGGCGACATACAAAACGTCACAGCCAATGGGCAACCCGCATTCTATTTGGAAGGCACAAACAATACCCTTGAGTACTGGTGCATATGGAGCCCAAACGGTAAAGCACTAATCGAGACTGCACACGTTAACATCACAGGTATTAAGCTTGATAAATCTGCACCCGGCGGTTCAGTTATGACTAAAAACATCGCGGATTCAAAAACAATTACACTATACACCAGCGCTGTTGACACAGCCTCAGGCGTCACAGCTATGCGTTTCTCCAACGATAATAGTCACTGGTCCGAATGGGAACCCTATTCAACAAGTAAAACGTGGACTCTGGAAGGAGTTGACGGAGTAAAAACTGTTTATGTACAATTCCAAAACGCAGCTGGGCTTGTTTCAACTTGCAGCTGCACGGTTACACTTATGACGCCTACGCCTACACCAGAGCCAACTATGCAGCCAGAAGTAACGATAAAGCCAACTCCAACGGCTACGGCTACCCCAGCAGTAACACCCTCACCTACCAGCGCCCCGTCCACGACGGTTCCGGAGCTGCCACTTGGATTCGCGTTACTAATTCTTGTTGGGGCGTCAATGTTTCTGCTCTTATTAACTAAAAGACGCACTTAGAAGCGAAAAAGCAGGTAAGCAGGATACATGTAACTTTATAGATATCAGCGGTAGTCCAGCATTTTTCAAAGTTTTTGTGTCATTGGTGGTCAGTAATTGTAATAAAAAGAAAAAATTTAGTGCTCTGTAGCAGCTTCAGTTTTAGCTGCGCAGGACTGAGCATTTTTTGGTCCACGTAACGCAGAGCATGCTGCAGCTGCAAAACATAGAGCTGCTGCAAACGCAAACGCGATCGTCAACGCTGACATAAAGGGCGCCGATATCGCGTTGGGGAAGAACGCTGGCTCCTGTAGTACGCTCAAGGTTGTCGCGGACAATCCAGAGGACAGAGAGCCCATTGCTTGAAGTATCGTATCGATTGGGTTGTAGCCTAAGAATGCGGCGAAGAGCGCTGAGGAAGCTGGCACTTGGCCGAATGCCGCTGCCACCTGAGGAGATGCGCCAGTGCCCGCAACCGCAGAGGATAACGCCGTCGGCAGGGAAGCGTTGAGCGCTATGATTATTATGCTAAAGAATATGGCTTGGCTGATTGTTTGACCGACGTTCTGCAGTGTGGAGCGCATACCGGATGCGGCGCCTCTGTTCTCTGCGGGGCAGCTGTTCATGACGGAAGCCATGTTAGGCGACATGAATATGCCGTTGCCTAGCCCCATTATGAATAGTATTATGGCGAATGCAGTGTACTCGAAGTTTACGGGGAGCAGCATGAACGCTAAGAAACTGGCTCCGGTGATGACCATGCCGACTGTGGCGAGTGTGCGTGCTCCATGCTTGTCGGATAGCCAGCCGCTGATTGGTCCTGTTAGGGCGACGCCGATGGTCATGGGGATCATGTAGATGCCTGCCCAGAACGGTGCGTCTTCGTAGCTGAATCCATGCAGCGGTAGCCAGATGCCCTGTAGCAGCACTACTAGCATGATCATAACACCGCCTCGAGCTAAGCTGCTTAGTAGCGTGGCGATGTTGCCTGACGCAAAGTTGCGGTTCCTAAACAGGCTGAGGTTAAACATTGGGTCTTCTACGCGGGTTTCGATGATTGGGAACGCTACTAGAAGGGCTGTACCGCCTAGCAGTACGCCGACGACCCATGGGTTGGTCCAGCCCATTGACGAGGCGCCGTAGGGTGTTAAACCATAAGTTATGCCCAGCAGTACCAGAGTTAAGCCAGCGGCAAAGCATAGGTTGCCCCAGACGTCGATTTTCTGCTTTTTACGCACGATGTGTTGCTCTTTTAGTTTCCAGTACGACCACGCTGTACCAATAACACCGACGGGTACACTGACCAAGAACACTAATCGCCAGTCAATCACTGCTAATATGCCGCCGAGGACTAAACCGATAAGCGACCCAGCGAGAAAGCTAAGCTGGTTAATGCCTAACGCTTTGCCTCGTTCATCTTCTGGGAAAGCATCCGTGATAATGGCGCCGCTGTTGGAGAAGAGGAACGCCGCGCCGACGCCCTGAATGATTCTAAAGATGATCAGCTCTATTGCGCCTAAGTCGCCAGTGTGCGGCGTAATCGCGAGAAGGATTGAGCCGGCGGTAAATATGGCGAAGCCGAGATTGTAGAGTTTTACTCTGCCGTAGATGTCAGATAATCTGCCGAACGTGACAAGCAGCACGGCGGTTACGATGCTGTAGCCGAACATAATCCAGAGCATATACTGGAAGGAAGTGAAGGGATCAATCTGGATACCGTTAAAGATCGCTGGCAACGCAATAAGGACAATTGACATATCTATTGATGCCATGAGGGTTCCGATTGTGGTATTTGAAAGAGCTACCCATTTGTACTCCATAAAGTCATCAGCGTAGTTAGTGAATTTAGTGCAATGAAAAAATTGGAAAATAAAAAGGTTACTTGGGAACTTTTTAGTTCCGCAAGTGGTGTTTAGAGCTTTTTGTTTCGTCTATGCTTCTTCGGGTTTGGCGGTGTCTGCTTTATCGCCTGTTTCTGTTTTGACTCTTTGCAGACGCTTAATCGGGTTATACCAGTTCCATTTACCGAACTCCGCCATCACCGCCGGCACAAGGTAAGTTCGCACTACGAGTGCATCTATTAGGATGCTGAAAGCGAACGCGAAGCCCATTTCTTTAAGCATAACGTTGCTTGATAGCATCAGTGCACCCAGCGAGCCGGCGAGGATGATGGCTGCTGCAGTTATAATTCCGCCTGTTTGCTCGATTGCATTTACGATTGCATCTTTGAGGGTTTGTCCTTTTGCTGCTTCCTCGCGAACGCGGGTCAGGATGAATATGTTGTAGTCCATGCCTAAACCTAGCAGTAGCACCAGTAGAATCAGCGGAGTCATGAATAGCAGCCCGTAGCTGAAGGCAGATTGGAATACAAGGATTGTTACTGCAAGCGTCCAGAAGATGCTCATGAACACTGAAGCCAACGCAAATATTGGCAGCAGTAATGAGCCGAGCACAAAGAACAACACCAGCGCAACACAGATTGACACGATGGGCAGTATCTGGTTGAATTCAACACTGAAAGATTCCCGTACGTCCAGCATCGAACCGGTTGTTCCGCCTACGTAGACGCCTGTAACGTAAGTTGTGTCATCGTAGTTAACGTGCAGTGTGCTTCGTATGTCCTCTGCGTAATCCATCACCTGAGTCGAGTATGGGTCACCGTTGAACTTGACGGTTATTAACGCGGATTGGTTGTCTGCGCCTATCGCCATCAATATACCACTGTAATTCAATGGGTCAGAAGCGTTAGTTACGGTTAAGTAGTCTACAGATTTTCCGTAAGGCATAGTGGGTCCAGTGACTTCTTGGATGCCCTCATGGTTAGCGATGTAGCTTGAGATTTCGCTTATCACCGAAAATTCATTGCGATTGAAGCTTCCGTTACTATAGATAAGCGGCTCCGAAAAAGTCAAAACCACATATGAGGGCAACATTCTGCCGCTGCCAAAGGCGTCAGTTAAACTGTTGTAAGCAGCCGTTGATTCTAAACTAGATGAGGCGCTGCCAAGGAAGTTGTATGTCTGCGTTGTCGTAGCGTACACATAGAGCGAGGGAATAGTGAGAACTATTGCGATGAGGATAACTGCTTTGCTATGTTTAACTGCGAAGTGGCCGCTTCTCGCAAAGTATCCGCCTTTTCGCCTGTTCTTCTCTATAATGCCCTCAGCATATCGCTTAAAACGTTCACCAGAGTTAGGCCAGAAAATTCTGTCACCCAAAATAGCAGTTAACGCAGGCGCAAAGGTCAAGGCGGCAAGCAACGTTACGATGACACCTAAACCAACGATTAAACCCATAGTCTGCAGGAAAATCATCGACGTAGCCGCAAGAGAGAGGAAAGAGATTATTACGGTTGCGCCGCTGGTAACGATACTCTCACCAGCCCACGTAATGGATTTCTTTATAGCGTCAAGCAGCGGTAAACCATTTATGCGTTCTTCGCGATGGCGTGCAATGATAAAGATGCTGTAGTCTGTTCCGACACCGATCAATACAGTCATAAGCACAGTTAGGATGGTGTAGTCGATCTGGTTGATGTAGGTGCCCACAAGGTAGGGGAACACGTAAGAGACGCCTAAGCCTACGCCGATGCTACCCAACGTTATAAGCGGGGTAACGATAGATCGGAAGAATACGGCGGTGGCTACAACCAGCAAAATTATGGTTACGGGCAGAATCAGATCTAAGTCACTGTTGGTTGATTCCATCATGTCATAATTGATTGCGTCTGCGCCGGTGACTTTGATCCAGTTGATTCCGTCTGGATTCGCCTTGATTGTTTCTGCTATTAGGCTGCGCAGCGCAGGCACGTTAGCGGTGTTTTCGTCACTGAGGCTAACGGAGACGATGGTCATGCTTTGGGAAGGCGTGATAAACGAGCTGATTGCAGAGTTCAATGCGTCACCCACATTGTAGGCGTCAGGGTTGTAGGCAATGTTGGATGCTAAAGTTTGCAGTGAAGTTTTAGAGGCGTTTTCGCTAAGATCGAATATTGCTTTGAGGAGTTCACGGGATAAGCCTGACTGGTTTGAGACGTAACTTACTGCAAACTGCTCAAGCTTCGTATTCGTATAGGTGGTGTTGGCGTCTAAATAGTCCTGTAATGTAAAGGTTTGCGCTACTGCGTCGGCGAAGTCGGCGTTGTCGCTGAAGTAGTTTTGGATGAATTCTTTTGTGGCAACTTGGCTTGCTTCTGCAGCGACACTGTTAATCCAGTTATCGCTTGGCGTGGCGGGTACTCTGGATACCCATTCAGTGTTAAAGTAATCTAGCAAATGTGAAGTGTAATCGTTGAAGGCTTTTTCGTCTGCGTCTTTAAGGATTGATTCAGTTTGGTTGTATGCAACTTGGTTAAATGTAGCGATAAAGTTCTCCGTCAATCCGTAGCTACTTGGGTTCCAAATGATGTTTTTGGCAAGTGCATTGATTGTGTTGCTGCTTGGTGATTGCCCCAGGTTGTATGCTGCTCGTACAAAGTCTGCTGAGACGTCTCCTTGGTCAGCTACGTAGTTGACTGCGAAGTTGATGATTTTGGCGTTGTTAGTCTCTTGGCTGTTAAACATGAAGTCATTTAGCGTGAAATTATTGACTAAGGCTGTTGCAAAGTCTTTGGCGGTGGCGTTGCCTGCGAATGCTTGGCTGATGAACGCCTGATTTGTCATGTTAGAGGCAAACGCTGCTCGCTGAATTACGGTATATGATTGTAATGCTGGGTTCTGGAAGCTCATTGCCCAAGTAGTGTTGAAAGCTGAAAGCAGCGGCCCAGTATACTGAGTGAAGGATACAGAGTCAGCGGCGTACAGTACATCTCGGGTTTGGTTGTATGCAACTTCGTTAAATGTAGCGATAAAGTCGGTGCCCATGTTGTAGGCTGTTGGGTGCTGGATGATGTCTTCTGCGAGGTAAGTAAGCGCCGAAGCAGATGGGTTAGCACCGAGGTTATATGCTGCTTGAACAAATTGAGGTGATGCTTGCCCAGCGGAACCTGCAACTACGGTTTGAATGGCGAAAGCGGCTAGTTTGGCGTTGGTTTGTGTTTGGTTATTTGCGAGGTAATCTTGTAATGTGAGTGTGTTTGTTAGTGCTGTTGTGAATGCTTGTGCGGTTGGGTCTGCTGCGAGGAAGTTGTTGATGAAGTACTGGTTTGTCTGGTTTGATGCGTAGGTTGCGCGGTACTCGGGGGTCCATGTGGCTGTTGATGGGTCAGAGAAGCTTGCAGCCCAGTAATTATTAAAGAGCTGTAAAAGGGGAGCGGTGTATGTTGCATAGGATACTGGGTCTGCTGCGTAGAGCGTTTCTGCGGTTGTCTGATTAGCTACTGTGTTAGCTGTTACTACATCGCTGGTTGCGGCGTATGTTTGACCCCAAACGTTAAGGTAAATTGCGGGTACACTGTAGAGTAGATTGTATGTGTCGTTTGCGTTCTTGAATGCGGTATAGACACCTTGGTTGGTTTGGTTAATTGATTGAGCTAATACGGTGTCTCGTGTCTGGTTGTAGGCCGTGGAGTAAACTGTTGAGTAGATAGTGGGTACGCTGTAGAGCAACTGGAATGTTTGGTTAGCGTTTGGAATTAGGGCGTAGACGCCTTGGTTCATCTGGTTTAGGCCAGGCACAAGGTTATCGTTAAGTGCTGTGTTGTAGGCTACTGACCAAACCTTAGAGTAAGCCATTGGAACGCTATAAAGTAGGTTGTAGGTTAAGTTGCCGTTGTTATAGGCAAGGTATATGCCTTGGTTTGTCTGGTTAAGGGTTGATACAAGAACTGTGTAAATGCTTGTTACGTTTTCGACGCCTGTTATGCTGGAGTCGGATTTTATTTTGTTAACTAAATCGTCGATGAATTGCTGAGTTTCAAGCGACGATGCATTATCGGTCGATATAATCAGTAGAAGGGAATTGTTTGAAACCGCGGTTTGGAACTGCGCTTTAATAATATCGCTAGCTTGACTTGATTCAGAGGTGCCACCACTTGTGCTACTTAAAGTCATGTTGGTATAGCCTGAAGCAGTCAAAACTACAGGAAGTATAATCGCCAATAGCAGTAACCAAACAGCAATTACTGTCCACTTGCGTTTAGTAATCAATCGGCCAAGTTTATTGAATACATTCGTTTTTCCGTGGCTCACGTTAGATTTCTCCGATTTTTCGATTTAATGTTAAATGGTTGAACCTTAAAGTGGATGGAAATCTGGCTCTTTAATATTTAACCGAGTATACTAGGCTCTATACATAAGAAATTTATGCAGAATACCCTATGCATACATATGCGCAGACTCATCCTTGAAGTTACAGAGAAAGAACTGCTCAAAATCGGGTTAGAACTCCCCACTTTTCGACCGATAAAAACCTTAGAGTTACTTTATTTCCTCAGACAAGACGATAAAGAATTCGCGGCAATCTCACAGGTTGAATTCAAAGATCCAACCACCAAGATAGATCAGCTCCTCGAAGGAGGCTACCTAAGCGAAGCTCAAGTGTTGGAAAGGCAAAAAAATGGAGCCTACATAGTATTTTTGCGTAGTGGACCAAGTCTTTCGTCAACACTCAGCATGATAGGTATTGAGAGCGGATATTTGTTTCCGCCGCTGGGTATTATTGATGGAAAAGTAAAGTTTTCGTATTTGGGCAGCGAGCAGCAGATTAAAGCCTTCCTTGAAGGCATTGACTCGGTGGGTGTGCATTATAAGATTCTGCTTCTATCAGACCTTAATTTTTCGCCGATTTCGCCGCTTAACCAGTTAACTGAGAAGCAGCGTGATGTTCTGATTACGGCGTATAGGATGGGATACTATGATGTTCCAAGACGCGGGTCTTCGCAGGACATCGCCAAGAAACTTGGACTAGTAGATTCTACAGTTGTTGAGCACCTACGAAAGGCAGAACAGCGACTCATCAGGCACATAATCGAGGAAGAACACTAAGTTAACTTTCCCGCATTATAACAGCATGTTGCGGGCAAGCGGCAGCGCATACTCCGCATCCGTGGCAAAGCGACATATCTATAAAAGCGGATTCATCGTCGGCTATTCGAAAAACCGCTTTTATCGGGCATTCTCGAGCTACGTAGCATTTAGGGCAGTGAGTGCATTTGGCTGCATCGATGATAGCTTTCATAATCAGAGATGAATGTTGGGTTTGTTTATCTATTTATTGTATGCAATTGGGGTTTTATTCAAGTTTGTCAGCCTTGTACTTGGCCAGTAATTCTTTGAGTGTTCGGTGGCATTTGCTACATTCAAACATGCTGTTCCCGCAACTCGGGCAATAGAGTTCCTCGTTTAAAAGGCGCTCTAGAATCGCTAGCAGCGCTTCGTTGTTGCGTCGGTCGGTTTCTGCGTCGTGCTTGACTGGTTCAGGCTCCGGCGCCAGCGGTTTACCTTCATTTATGATTTCCTGATAAACTTTTGAAATGCTTGTTTTACCCTCGCGAAGCTTCTGCAAGTCCTCCTCATCGGCTTTCTCTAATACTTTTTTACCGCGTTCAAGAGTACGTGCGGATATGCCTGCCTTTTTAGCAACGACTTCGGTTGCTTTAGCTTTTATTTCCGGTTGCTCGGGCTCTGCGTCTTCAGCTGTTAACCCCAACTGTAAGTCTCTTCCGTTTTTGCCGCCCTGTGATTGACGCTTCTTAGCAAGCGCCTTCTCTATCGCCAGCAGCGGAACCGCCAATTCAACCAGCTGAAAATTGTTGAGGTGACGTCTGCGTAGGTTTGCTTCTATCACGAATTTTTTCTCGAGAAGTTTATCGTCGAACTGTTTGACTTCAAAATCTGGGTCGACGCCCAGTTCGACGCAGGCGCGGTAGCGGTGGTGACCGTCGAGGACTTCTAGGTTTTCGTTTACGATGATTGGGTAATGTTGGCCTTCTGTTTCTATGGATTTTTTCAGTTCCTGAAATTCTTCATCGGACATTCGGGGGAGCATTTTGTCGTATTCTGGGTTTATGCGCAGACTCATCTGGATTCATAGTTCTTTTGTAATATTAATTATATAAGTTGAAGGGTTGACTGCGTAAAAAGCGCCGCTTAGGAGGCTCTACGCTTTGTGATTGAATATAAAGAAAGACACTCTTTTTTTAACAATTAAAGCGTAACTAGCATCACGCCATCCCATGTAATAATCGTATTAATGTTAAGAAAATATGGAGAATGCTGTACAACACAGCGACTTATCCATATAGTACTGCGCTAAACCTTTTTCATCGAGAAAAGCAATATCAGCCGTAGAGGACGGATATCGTGAGCGCTAAAGAAATAAAAAGTACGGCTAATACTGCCTCGCAGGTAGCTAAAGAATACGCCCAAAACCAGAAAGAGACAGTTACTGCCTTGGCTGATACAAAGAAGCAGGCGATTTCAGAGAGAAACCTCTGGAAAGAAGGCGACAAATCCAAGCTTGTACAGATAGGAATGGCGCTCATCGTTTTCCCTGAACCTACACCAGTCAGCGAGGTTGTGGGTGCGGGTTTCTTAGCGGCTGCGGCAGTCCAGAAGGGAATAAGGAGCCAGTCAACATACATTGACGATATTCCCAAGTGCCTTAAAAGCGCGCTTAAAGAGATCAACAGCTTAAGGTTATAATCTTTTTTCCGTTTTTAGGACATTTTCATCCCTCTGAATGTGTGCATGGGCTAAGATGACTCGAATCGGACCTGTTTTGCGAGTTATAGGGTTGTAGTACAACACCACAATTGTTATATCACTGGGTGCAACCTAATTCATAATCAGTAAATCATAATCTCATCATTGCGGGTAGCAACCTGCAAAAGTGCGATTACATAATCAACATATAATAAATATCACTATAGGAGTTGCATACTTACGGGACAATCCCAAACCTTTACGATAAAGTACGTTGTACACGCTAAATTTGAAATTGAAGGCGTCGTAGAAAAACCCGATGTTATTGGCGCAGTTTTTGGCCAAACAGAAGGACTCTTCGGCCCAGAACTTGATCTACGAGAACTGCAGAAAACAGGCAGAATCGGCAGAATCGAAATCGATCTGCATTCTAAAAACGACCGCACAAACGGCAACATCACAATACCCACCAGCCTCGACCGTGTATCCACCGCTCTTATCGCCGCAAGTGTAGAGAGCATAAACCGCGTCGGCCCATGCGGCGCCAAAGTCAATTTGGAACGCATCGAAGACATACGTGAGGCACGCAGAAAACTAATTATCGACAGAGCAAAAGAAATCCTGCACCGCTGGAACATCGAGTCAATGCCAAGCGTAGACGAAGTCTACAAAGAAATCAGCGACACAATGAAAGTCGGCAAAGTCGAAAAGTACGGCCCCGAAGACCTACCAGCAGGCCCCGGATTAGAAGGCTCAAAAGACATCTACATAGTAGAAGGACGAGCAGACATCATCAACTTGATGCGCTGCGGAATCTTTAACACCGTAGCACTTGAAGGCGCAAAGGTACCTGACTCAATCAAGAAGATAACAAAGGAACGCAACGCAACCGCGCTGCTCGACGGCGACAGAGGCGGAGACCTAATACAGAAAGAGCTCCTCCAAGTCACCAACGTCAAATTCGTCGGTCGCGCTCCTCGCGGAAAAGAAATCGAGGAATGCAACTGCAAAGAAATCAACGAAGCAATCGAGGGTAAAGTACCAGTCAGCGAACTCCAAGGTAAACCGACACCGCAAGTTCAGCCAAAGAAAACCCCGCCGCCACAGCAGCAGCTACAAGTCCAAGTGCCACCTCCAGCGCCAGTGATTCCTGAGCGACCAAAAGTCAAAGTTGAAGTCCCAGACACAATAGTCCAAGCAGCAAAAGCACTGGTTGGCACACTTGAAGCGGTCCTATTAAACGAAAATCTTGAATTAATTGAACGACTACCAGTCAGCCAACTTGCAGAGAAACTACAGCAGATGACAGGCGTTGACACCATCGTATTTGACGGCATCATCACTCAGCGCATCGTTGACATCGCTGGCGACAAAAGCATAAAACGCATCGTTGCTTCACGCGTCAGCGAAGCAGTGAAGCCAGCGCTTAACGTCGATTTGATGACCTTCCAAAACGTCATTCCAAAAGACCAAGCCTAAAAGTAATCTGATAGGCTTCTTGTTTTTTCCTCTTTTGTTGTTCGCTCTAATTCTTTTTCATTTATATTGAAGTGTTCCAATATTCGTGCTGCGGCAGGCAGCACCTGGTTTGAAATGTAGTATTCGATGTCTGTTTGATCTTTTTTAGCGTTAACATAGGGGGTTACCCGCGCATAAAGCGGGCCTTTACCAGCTAAAACTACGTAGCCAACCTTATCGCCTGCTGACAGGCGCCATCCGCGGCTAATCAACAGTTTTGCGGCTTCCACGTGCGGAGCCCTAACCGCGTAAGCCTCAGGCGACTTTGTTAGAGTCTTCCAGATAACCAAGTCCTCAAGTGGTATCCTTCTGCTATGTAAATCAGATACAACGGAGCGTACATACTCAAGAGCCTTCTTAGGAGACTGCTCTTTTAGGATTATTTCAAGAACACGCTCCTGCACATGCTTAGCAACCTCAGCCCAGTCACCCCGAATAACCTCTAAACCCACGATGTCGAGGCTGCCGTCACTGCGTAGTCCAGCATAGCGTTTTTTAGCTTCAGTAAAAAACACCCGTATGTAAACTTCACCGACTTCTACATCAAGCTTCAACTCGCGATGGATGTCTGCCTGCAGTTGGTCAGTTTTGGCGTTGTCGTATTCGATGAATAAGCTGTCTGTGTCACCGTAAATCACCGCTACACCCGCTTTCTTGGCCATCTGGGATGCCGCTAAAATGATGTTCCTGCCCCAAGCGGATGCTGCTTCAGCTACAGGTTTAATGTACCATCTTGCACCGACCCAACCTGCGTAGCCGTACGCGGCGTTTGTGAGGACTTTCACAGCTTTTTGGCGTGCATCCAGCACATTATACTCAACGGTTCCGGGCTCAAGTGCCTTCATTTTTTGTCGTATTGCGCCTCTTACGTCAATTAGGTATGTGAGGGCTTCTTTGTAGAATCCCATCGGCTGCTTACGGAATCGGTAACCGACTTCAGGCGCTACATAGACGCCTTCGGAGGGTTCGGGGTCGCCGGGCTGGATGTAGGTGTCAGGGGAGAGGTTGTAGGTTATCATAATATTGGGGTACATCGATTTGAAGTCCAACACGGCGATGTTCTCATGCAAACCAGGCTTAGGCGACAGCACCAACCCACCCGTGTAGGTCATGTATGTTTGCTCGACTCTGCGGGGCACGATTTCACCGATTTTCTGAGCCCTCCGGATTAGGTACCATTCGACTCGGAAGCCTGTTGCGGCGCTCATCACTTGATCAAGCGGCAGACCAGTCAGTGCAGATAGCTGGATAGCAAAGTCAAGCAGCAGAGACGCCACCCCATAAACCCGGCGGGCGCTATCTAAGCTGAACCGCAGCAGTATGCCGCGTTTTTCGTCGCTATCCCAGTAATCAGCGAACAGTACATCGTCAACTACGCCTCCCCCGATGTTGATTTTGAGGTTTTTTGCGAAATTAGAAAGGGTTTTTACTTTGACTTCTGGGAACATAGCTTCGAAGTCCACTAAATCCAAATTTACTATGCCAGTTAAAGAGACATGACCATAAACACTGCTATGAGGTTCAAAGCCTGTCCTATCAATGCCGAGCAGGAACCCATGCAGGCGGCATCGCTGAAGCAGATAACTCCAGTCAGTTTTGTTTGCGCCGTAACCAACGATTACGTCTGGATCGTACACGCGGATGTACGCGATGAACGCTTGGATCAGGGATTTATCGTTGCGGTCTGGACCCGCCGTAAACTGTTTTTCCGCTCGGTCTCCGGTTACTGTTGAAATAACCACAATAGGGTTGCTGTTAGCGTTAGGTGTGCCCTCGTGGCTGTAGGCGATCATATTGAAAGCCAGCGTCTTCAGCATGGGAGCAACAGTCATGTTCTCAAGGAGTTTAGGCGGAGAGGTTATTGAGTAAACCTTAGCGGCTCTAACTCCATACGTGTTTGCTTCCTCTACGACTTCGGCTTCGTGCCAGCTACAGGGCGCTAAACTGTTGTCTATCAGGTAGCGCATGGCGGCGCGTATGTCGTGTTCGTAGCAGTCAGATACACCGTCGATTTTGCGGACCTGCCTCGCCGTTTTGCCTGTTTGGGTGGCGTCTTTGCAGCTGACTTTTATGGCGGTTACGGGTTTGCCGAAGAAGCGCCGCTGCACAACCTCCGTTTTGGCCACAGATGCATGAGTTTTGAGCAGGATTTTCTGCGAAACCTGCGTAGCGTCGGCGGCGCCGTGCAGGACAGCATAGAAATAAGCGGTAAAGTTGTGTTCGATTAGTAGTACACGGTCACCTGACTCGGTGATGCCCCAGAGCCACAGCTCAACCTTGTCGCCATCAACTTTGGGGTTGATGTCAAGCAGCCAAAAAGTGAGCTTCACCGTTAAAGGTCGCCGAAATATCTTTGTGGGAATTAGCACTTAAATTTTCTTATATTCAAAGTTGGTTGTTGTATTGCTGCAATAACATCGGTTTATAGAATATTAATTGGATTTTAATATTGCGAGGTGTTCATATTCTGAACTTGAAGAAGATCATTGGTATAATGGCTATTCCAGTTTTACTAATCGCAGCATCGACTGTAGTTATTGAAGCCGCAATCGCAGAAGACCTAATGACGGTTGAAAATACTATGAGCCCAAATATGCCGACTGGCCAAGCTGGAACAACCCTTACCGCAAATAAAACAGCAACAGGCTACTGGATAAGAACCTACGATTGGACGATAACAAAAACAGCTAATCCCAGCACACTCAACTTAAACGTGGGACAGGAAGGTCAAATCAGCTATAACATAACTGCCGTCAAAAGCGAATCATACAATGAAGCTTATTTCGTAAATGGTACAATCATGGTTACAAATGTTGGAGCAGTCACAACGGAAAACCTCAAGCTCGTTGACCAAGTTCAATACAAAATCGGCGCAGGTCAATTCCAAGATTTACCAGACGCAACACAGACAGTAATACCCGTAAATCAGTTAGCACCGGGTGAAACAGGCTCATACTATTACAGCATAGCATTCACACCAGTTGCAGGTGCGGTATACAGAAACATCGTAAAAATAACAATCACTAACCACTCGGGTCATATAGGTGAAGAATTCGGTCCAACACCTAAAGCAGACTTTAGTCTACCACCAGAACCAACAATTTTAAATGATGCAGTTCAAATCAGCGACAGCTTTGAAATCCCTGCTGGCTTAATTGTTGTTTCATCAACAGAACCTATCTGGCCACAGATAATTATCCAAACCGCTTCATTCGCTTTCGATCTCGTGGTTAAAGGAAACACAGCTGGAAACTACGTAATTAACAACCGCGCAACATTAACTGGCGATACAATTAACAAAGATGCAAACGCAACTGTGACTGTTAACATCACCAACCCATATATATCGACGAATGTACGGACAATAGGCTACTGGAAGAATTGGTTACCCAAATTTTCCGACAATACGGTCAAGGGATATGGCATAGGAATTCTAGCAACATGGAATACTTTTGACAGTCTAATTAGAACGGATACAGGCACCCATACCAAAACGGATATGATAGCCATAATTAACAGTGCTACTGCTGTTGATATGAGTGACATGCTTAAGGCGCAACTTTTGTCAATGATGCTTAATGTACAGGCAGGCTACATTACTTCAAGTACTAACGTGAATTTAGCTGCAATTCCGGGTGCAACCACACTTTTCAGTGCATCAACAATGAACGTAGGCAATATACTGATTTTTATTGATGGTAACTGGCAAAGTTGGGACCGGCCAAACCAAGAGATCGCGAAGAATGTTCTCGACGCAATGAACAACAATCTGATCTATATGATCTAAGTTGATTCCTTAATTTTCCTTTTACTTTTTTCTATTTTTTGGTGGATAATTTATCATTTCAACATTTTTCCAAACTATATCCAAAGAAGTGGTTTTCAACAAATATTTTAGGCGAAAAAAATGAAACTAAGCTTAAGTAT
>CAYPGY010000042.1:0-16013 GCA_964410435.1 uncultured Candidatus Bathyarchaeia archaeon | reverse complement strand
CAACTCACATCCACTAAAAGAAAAAAACACTAACACACACAAAACCACCCGATCTACTGATAAAGCGAGGGGGGGGTTATCGGTAAGAGCAGCAGAAAGACGCTTTTTATTGGAGATAGAATGTCAATTGAGAATAAAAGACACGGGGGGATCTGTTGTAGTTTTTTAGACGCACAAAGCGGTTTATGGTTTGTTTGCTTCTTTGTCGGCTATGATGCCTATAATGTTTAAGTGTCCAATATGCCAAGCAGTCCTTGCTGATCCAGCTGAGTTAAGAGAGCACAGGTTATCTAAACACAAGAATTGTGTACACGAAGCTAAATGCGTCTGCTAAACTAGCGGCGCCATAATGCTTCTGGTTAGTGTACCGTGCTGTCGGCGGATATGTTGAGTAGCCTATAGTATGATTGCTGAATACTCAACAATCCAGCTGTCTAAACTCCAAGAAACCAGTGCAACCTGTCCTTTCTGCGAAGACTTAATAAGGTTCCACCGTCATGGTTTCGGTAAAATCAACACATGGTGTATTAGACTTGAAATTCGGTGTATTTCTCTATCAACCAGAGCCTGTTGAAGGCGTCGATTACAATTTCTACCGACAGAAATCCGAATCCGGCATCGTCGGTGTAGTAAACCCAAAAATGTACACTAACATCGCAGTCTTCGGTGATAACAACATGGCTGCAAAACGCCCAGACTGGGTGTCCACAAGCAGCTTTGGCCCAGCACTTAGAACCAACAAACGCTACAATCTCCGCTGGGACGTAGTCTGCATGACTAACCCAGAAGCAAGAGAATACAACCTTAAAATCATCGCTGACAGCGCCAAGAAATGTCCAGGCATCAGCATCAGCAGCCAGCACTTCGCAGACCAAGGCTTCTGCACCTGCCCAAGATGCATTGAGCAGCAACGCAAAAGCGGTTTAAACTGGAATGACTGGAGAGCAAAAACCGTCACTGACTTCCTAGCAGAAGTTAAAGAAGTTGTACAGGGTAAACCACTCTTCGTTAACATCCTCCCAGACCCACTGCTGGCCAAGGAACGCTTCGGCTACGACTTTGAAGCAATGGCACAGTACGCTGACTACTTCGTTATTCCAATGTTCAGCAAAGCATACCCGTCACCATGGTACTGGGAAACCATTGCACGCGGATTCAAGAGCAAACTAAAGAAGCCAACATTCGTAAACTTCTACGTCCGCGGCCCCAACGAAACATGGGAAACAGTCGCAACAACACAGCAGATCATGACGGTCGCAACCCGCGTTGCACGCCAAGGCGTAGACGGCATCATCTTCCTAGCAGAGAAAGCTGAGTACATCCAGAAATTCCAAAAAGAAGCAGCCGCAGACAAAGTTACACGCGAATTCCTTAAGGACCACGGCGGCGACGACGTACTCGATCTCTTTGCACGTTGGGAAAAACTCTACTCCTAAACCTTTCTTTCTTTTTTTAACTTATTTTTGGATTAGCTTGGACTTTTTGTAGAACATTAGTTCAGAAACTGAATACGTGTATTGTATAGTAAGTCTTATTATGCTCTTCTCTTTTTTTGTTTACCAGTTATACACGCCAACATTACACAAAGAGGAAACCAGCCATGATCAAAAAATTGCTAACCGTACTAACTATCACTGTAGTTATTTTCTCCGTAGTATTTATGGGGCATGTTTCCTCAGAGACAATTAACCAGCCCGCAAAGCTGAACCTTATTATAAGTCCGCCGTCTGTGCCTTCAGATAACGCTACGTCTGCTTGTGTTTTTGTGCAGTTGCAGGATGTGGAGGGTTTGCCTGCAAGAGCGGCAAAAGACACAGTCATTAGCCTTTCGTCATCAAATACGGAAATCGGCTCTGTTGACGCGGCTTTGACGATAAAAACGGGTGACACTTATGCTGTTGCTAATTTTTCTAGTACATTTACTCCTGGGTCAACAGTTATTACTGCGGCTGCTACAGGCTACGAAACCGTTGAATCCCCGATTATTACTGTGGGGCCGAAACCCTACACTGTGGCGGTCTATGGGTTCCCAGCGACGCTGCCAGCGGACGGTCAAACTTATGAGGCGGTGATGGTGCAGCTTCAGGATTCTAATGGTTCTCCTGCGAAGGCTCCAAATGGCGGGTCAAAAGTCACTTTATCTTGCTCTAACGTAACTGTGGGCGATGTTACTCCGACTGTGACTATACTGGCGGGGCAAACCTATGCGATAGCTAACTTTACAACAACCCTCAATCATGGTGAGGCAGTGGTTACGCCGGTGGCCAGCGACTACACTTCGAAATCCGCCAAAATAACCACAACCAACATAACTTACTCTCCAGCACTCACGATCTCTACGGGGCCGTCAAAAGTCTTAGCGGATAATATTGCCTATCGCCAGATTGTGGTGCAACTACGTAACGAGTCTGGTCATCTCGGTATAGCGCCGCATGATCTCACGGTGACGATTGCTTCTAACGACCAGAGCATCGGCATCACCGAACAGCAAATTACCATCCCCGCCGGCAAAAACTATGCACTCGCAACCTTCAGCACCACCTACAAGGCGGGCGTTGCAGTCTTAACAGCCGCCGCAACCGGCTACGTCGCCGCAACCCAACCCATAACCACCACAGGCTACACCGCTTCCAAACTCGCCGTCTACTGTGCACCATCCCAGCTGCCCTCGGACAACGGCGTCTACCCGAACGTGCAGGTGCAGCTTCAGGACACTCAGGGTCGCCCAGCGAAGGCGCCAAGCGACTTAACTGTGAGTCTGTTTTCGTCGCAGCCGACGGTGGCGGCGGTGAGTCCAACGGTGCAGATCGCTATGGGTCAAACATGCACAACTGGCGTGTTGACGGTGACGAAGACGGCTGGGCAGGCGACCGTGACGGCGCAGGCTTCCAGCTACGTAACAGCGCAGGCGTCTTTGGGGACGAGCAAAATCGACCTCTCGCCGCTAACAGTTACGGTTACTGTGAACCCCGGCAGCGTCTACTACGGTAACACCACCGAGGTAACCGCTTACGTGTCCTCGGAGGGCAAACCATTAACGGGTGCTGACGTGGCGTTCCGCTCAAACAGCAACGGCACCTTCACAGCTTTCCGCGAAGAGGGAAACGGGTACTACAAAGCCAACTTTACCGCGCCGGCAAACTCCACGCTGTCATCTATTACGGTGACCGCCAGCGTCGCCGTAATCGGCTGCTTACCTGCAGAGGGAACCGCCCATGTGACTCTCACATCGCCGCCCGTTGTAGTCAGCCAGACGAACACCACTGCTACACGCAAGTTGGTGCTGCTCATTGTGGATGGCAACGGTAACCCAGTAAGCGACGCGCAGGTCACAACCGCGACGCAGCCTGCAGGAATAGGGCAACTCAGCGGAGTAACCAACTCGTCCGGCTACGTGACTTTCAACAGCACCAAAACAGGCTACTACGCCTTTGACATAACCAAAGACGGCTACAGTCCGCTGTCGCAGAGTCTCAGCTTCAACGGAAACCCCGCCACCTTCATCCTAACCCAGACACCAACCGACAACACACTAACCATAATCGCGCCGATAATCGCAGTTGTCCTAATCGTTGTGATCGCCGTTACGCTGGTTAAACGCAGAAAGAATCACCGCTCCGCAGGGCTGCAGCCGCTGAACTGGCCGATGCCAAGCTAAAGCCGCTTTGTTGCTCTCAAACTACCCCCTCCCCTTATAAAAAGCGGCGAGGGCGCTTAGACCCCTCTATAGGTGCAGTGCATACACTGGATATTAGGCGCCAAATAGGTTGGCTATTACACTTACCCCTCTATAGTTTCTGCATAGAACAACTAATAGGCCCCAAATAGTATAGACCCTCTATCAATTTCAGCATAGAGTTTTTAATAGAGCAGTTAGGTAATTACCTATGGATTCTAGAATTACCTTACAATGTAGCAATGTAGGGTCAAGCGCCAAATAAGAACTATCTGCTCTTAAAAGCCCCTCTCCCTTCCTCAGATTAAATAGGAAAATTGTAGCGCGTATTGTGATAGTTAGTGGACAGTAACAAAACTTAAATTAGCAAGCATACATACACGTTTTTCGCGGCTGGGAGGCTCGCCTATTGCGGGTCGTTACGAGTTAATCTCTCGTACTCGGTCGCCTTATAATAATCATAATATTGTATGTCTGAGATTTTATGAAAAATTATATAAATAACCTTTGCACTCAGACATTATTGGCGTACTCTAAGTGTAAAGGGTACAGCTCCTAGCGCAAAAAGTGGCGCATTGAACTGTTATGTTGTTAGGTCGGCGGTAGCGTTAAGTATTTTTGGCATATGATTCACACCCATGCTTTGCAATTGACGAACATGCTCAATATCAGGCGACTCCCAAGGGATTATGTAATCACATTCTTCCCAGAATGTCATATCTCTCTCAAAATCCAAAAACTTAACGCATCCGTCCATTTTAATTGCTTTATTAATTATCGAATTATAGAATTTACTCCATTCGAAAGTTGGTTTTACCGCTTTGCGTGGTATATCCATTATTGGTGTCCATGCAATGAAGAATATTGGGTGTTTTAGATATGGAGTTAGACTTATATCAAAAGGAACATCGGGAACAGTTTGCCTAATTACTCGATCCGTCTTTGATAAGTTATAGCTTTTAATTTTTTGACTCAAAGCATAAGTTTTTTGCTTTATTCCTTAATGGTTGAGCTATGCTAACGTAATCAATAGGGCCGAAATGAAAGGAATCGACCTCTTTAAGTATTAAATCAGCAAACGAGATAAGACAATTACATTCGCAACCACTATAGTATACTTTCATTTTTACTTTGTTTGTTTCCAATTCGTTCCATGCAGGGGTTATTTTACTATCAAAATTGTCTATCAAATACTCATGGTCTTGATCAGGTTCTTGTCTAGAATACATTCGCCAATTCCACCATGTGCAAGCTTGATCAAAACCATTACGGTTTTTTTCAACGTACTCTAATGGTGTTAATCGTTGACCTTGCGCCTTTCCAAATATTGAGACATAGTCGCTTAACGGGTTGTCATGCAAGTAGGTTGCATGATACAGGTCTATATGCGATATAGATGATTCCATAGCATTAAAAATATCAGTAAAAACATCGTCAAATTTACCTTTTATCTGTTTGAGCAGATGAGCGGCTTTATAGATTTGTTTTTCTTGCCTTAGTCCATGTTTTTTTAGCGTTTCCTTAACAACAGATAGATACTTTTCGTCAAAATTAGGGTCTTGAGTGGTTACTGATGCACCTAGTAAGGCTTTAGCAACAATTTTGGGAGGTATACTGCTATTTGTTACTTGTTTGGATCCGTTTGATGAAGATTTAAGAAAACTTTCAAGAGGAGCATACTCTTTCTCAATGCAAGTAGTGTCTATGCCAGTTCTAAACATTAGATACAGCCAACAAGCGTTAATTCTTTTAATTTCGTTTTAAGTTTTTGCTAAAATAGCCTTTTAGTAGAAATAGACTGACCATAATACTTTCAAAAATTACCTTGCCAACTGCGAAAGCCAACGGTTCACTCTATCAGTTTCAAGTACCAGCAAACCCCACGTTCTCGCCGCCAAATAGCCAACCCGATACTCAATTTTTATTTCTCGTTTGGTTTAGGTATTGAAAGTAATAAATCTGCAAACATAAAATAAACCTAATAGAATACGCTTGTAAAAAGCGAAAAGGTTGTTACTTGAAGAGTTGAATTTGATAGAAGCTCTGTTTCAGAACGAACAATTTCTGTAAGCATTGTAAGACATGCATTTGCAATTATCGCAGTTTCCAGCAGAAATATAGCCATTAATATATACCGGTAGAACCAGACTTTCCGTGTTCTAAAAATGACAGGCTGAAGGGCAAAAAGCACACCTGATATAGCGAGTAAACCATTGATTATTTCTGGACTATATTGCATTTCGGAAGAAAAGCCGATTGGAAAAACAAGTAAAGTGAAAATACCTGCAATAACCAAAGGAATGAAGCTTGTTAAGAGTAACTTGAAGTTATATGGCGTAAATATTGTCCTCACTTTTACCCCAACAACATCCTGAATAGGTATAATCATTTTAAATAACCGATATTTACATGGAAAAGAGTTAACCGAAGAGTTGACAGAACCCATTTACCCTTTATAAAAGGGGGGTCTAGTCGGTAATCGTAGTTATCTTAGTATTTTGAATATTACGTATCTGTCGTTTGAGTAGATGAGTTGCAGTATTTTGCTGTTGATTATTTGTGTGTCGAGTTCGTTTCTGTCGTAGACTATGAAGCCGATGCTGTCTCGTTCTATGTAGCTGCGGAAGTCTCTGGGTTTAACCTCGAACGGCGCTGTTTTGGCTGTGAATAAGCCCTGAAGCGATTCCCGCGTCAGCGTTGGGTAGCTTGTCCGAGACAGCGTCAGCGTCTGGAACGAGCGCTCCACGGTTTGGCCCTCTGCAATGCTGTCAAAACTATAAACTAAACGCACCGCATCAATCTGGCGGTTACCAAGCGAGCCAATGTTACCCCACGCAGGCAAATCAGTAAAGTGGAATGCGTAGCCCACGCTGTTTGTGTCATCGTAGAGCCCAATGTAGTTATCAACAAGGTTCACGCCGGCAAAGGAGGCTGCAGCCCACGTTTCAGCCGTTGTCTTAATGGGTTCAGGAGCATCATACGGATTCACCCAGTCAAGCAACCCCGGAATATCGGCAACTTCGAACTTGTACTGCAAATCAAAAAGTGTAGATAAATACAGGGTGGCATCGGTGATTTCGCCTTTTATCGGCGTTACAGTCCATGAAACATCAAACTGGTAGCTGTTGTTTCGCGCCGAAATCGTCTTAGTCAACACTACATCATCGTTTGTGAAGACAAATGTGATGCTTTTTGGGTCTGTTTGGCCTTGAAACACTACTTCTTTGCTAAATTGGTTAAGCTTAACCTCATGGCGAACCCCGCTTAGAGTGTAGCTAAATTCGTCGCCGCTTCCCGAACTAAACGATACCCTCTTCCAGATATCACTCATAGACACATAGTACTCGTCAAGTGTGTCGCCTTTCGCTTGGTATGCTTTAAGCATGGTTTGGGAGTGCTCAAGCTCGTAGGATAAGGTTAGGACTGCTTCGGCAGCATCCATGTACTGAACTGTTTCGTCGGTTTGAGCGGTGACGTTTTTGCCGGAGAACTCTTGGAACCAGAACCCCGGAACCTTCGTCACGACAACCGACGTGTTTTCGGGGTAGTTCTCCCTTAGCCACAAACCGGCGTCCATGGCTTTCAAATCAGTGGTGGCGTAGTAAACACCCGCCTCAGTGATTTTGCCGTAGACGACATCTGAGCGGAGAACAACCACAGCAGCCAACCCCACAATCAAGACCACCGTGACCGCCTTAACCCAGTTCCTCCTCAAAACACTCCTATGAGTAAGGAAATAAGCGTAAATTTTGTCCGCGGCGAACACAACCGTTACGGCTGCGAAAATCACAAGCGGAGTCGTAACGTAATAGATAAACCATGCAAACGGCATGTAGAAACCAACTAGGTAGGATTCAGCGAAAAAGAACGGCACAAACAACGCCAACACCAGTATGAGCCAGTAAAGCGATTTATGCTGTTTACGTAGTACATAGAAGGATACACCGACTCCTGCCAACCCGAGGAAGAGAATAAACCCGAAATTCGTATTTAACCCGCTGAAGCCAACCGCCGGAATCTGATACACGTAACTTTTGATTTCAAAAAATACATACCTGATTACTACATCGAGGTAGGCGTACATGGCTTGGAAGTAGTAGAGGAAGAACGCTATACCGCCTCCGCAGATTAGCGCCAACACCACTTTCAGGTTTTTGCCCCTAGACGTGATGAGCATATACAGCAGAATCGGCGGAAAAATAAACGCTGCAAGGAAAGTGCCCAACTGGTGGCCGAGCACAAGCGAGAAAGCCGCAAAGAACGCCACAACCAAATAGCCATGATGCTCAACCGCAAGCGGCGTATAAAGCAAAACAAGCGCCATAAACGCCAACGCCAAAACCGTAGTGTAGCCGCCGAACTGGTTAGCCTCATAAATCGGGAAACACAACAGCAACAGAATAACCGAGGCGATGGCGACTTTCCGGTTAAAAAACTTGCGCGCTAAAAGGTACACTGACATGAGCAGCAGCCAATTCAGCGCCACCGTCAGGATTCTGAGAATCAAGATATACTGGGTGATTTCGGCTGCGCCGCTCAGCGAGATAATCATCGCGAGCACTATCTGGAAAAGAGGCGGCGTCCAACTCAAATTCGCAAGAGAAATCTCGCCGGTGTTGAGGAAAATCTGTGCTTTCTCCAAATGCACCGCCGGATCATTGCCCAACAAAACGCCGTTCATGGAGATAAGCGAGTTGAACATGATGAGGATGAGCACTGAGAAAACGGCTATGAATACTAATTCGATTTTGCCTGCTTGATTTTCACTGATCAAGGCTGCGATGCTACCCACCTACGGCTGGAGCTTTAGTTTACTCTGTAGATTGCCACTTCTTCGTTAATAAAGACAAGGCTAAACAGGGGATCATAGCGGAATTTGGCGTCTACATCACGCTCTGTCTTGTCAGGGTTCGAGTCGTCGCTGATTGAGAGTACAACGTAGGATACTTGTCTGTTGTGGAGTTCGGTTTTGTAGTCAAAGTTGCTCCAATTATAATCTGTTGGCATCTTGTTTAGCGCGGTGTTTAGGTTGCCTTCGAGGATTGGCAGGAAATAGTTGTCTATTTCCCACTGGTTAGCATAGTACTTGGGATTATTGGATTCAGAGTAGGCGCCAGCGAGCAGGCTAAATGTTCCTGTACCCTCTAGGCCCATAGGATACGTCAATTCTATAGTCTTCACAACATCATCCATCTTCGAATATATGGGCTTGAGCGGTGTCGTTTCAAAGATTAACTGGCCAAACGATTTCGTGCCAAAATCAACAAGGCCAATCGATGCTTGGTCGTCTCGGTAGCTAACCTGATAACCATTAGTCTCAACAATCATGTCAACGTAATCAAAAATAACTTCTCCACGCAAGGCAGACAGGGTTGCTGTTATGTTAACAAACCGGGTATCGCGATACACCGTAGTTGTAAGCGTGTAATTCAAATCCCCATTACCCCTAACGACGACGATTGACGTGTGGTCCGTGTCGTTCTCCATGCGTATGTCTTTAATAGCTAGGTTATCTACCGAGACACTTACCTGGGTTGGTTTCTCCGATTGTGGATTGTTGATTAGGTACCTGATGATTGTGCCGTTGTTGCTGAAAGTGAAGAACGAGTAGGGATTATACGTCCAGTTCTGCTTAACCAGAATCTCCGGGTTATGCCGCGAAGCATAGCCGTCCTCGCGCACTTGCACATAGCCATTATCGATAATATAGTCAGTATCCAGCAACTTAGCCGCGAACGACGCATTATCAACTTCCCGGTTAACCGTCAAATAAGCAGGATCAACCGCAGCCAAAGTCGGCCGCTGCGTAAAACCACCCAGCCACCAGCCATAAAGCGCATCAGCAACCAACACTGAACCCTCCAAAGTGTTACTTTTAAGCCACTGAGTCGCCTCCCACTTCCTGCTATTCATAGTCTGATAGTAACTCTGCAAAGTCTCCCCCATATTCAGCGACGGCGTAACAAAAATCGGCAACGCAACAAACGAGAACAGCAAAAACACCAATACAAAGAAGCTATACAGCCTCTTTCGGGTAGATGCAGCCGCTAACCTGCGCCCTGCACTGTCAATTTTCCGCTGGAGCCCCTCAAAGCGCCTATCAACCTTCAACTTGTATCTGCCAAAGTCAGCTTTGCCCCTGTACTTGTCGATCACAAACGCTAATGTTTCGGAGCCATGATCAATCAGCACCCCAATAAACACCATAATCGGCAGAATCAAAAAGTACAGAAACCGGTTATAATCCACTGGAGCCCCAACAAGGTAACCCTGCGTGCAGACAAGCGGCACAAACACCCACATCGCAAGCAGAAAAGTCGGCAACGCCAGCAACTTCTTGTAGTACTTGGTTGAAAACGCAAAAAACGCTGCTACAACGCCGAACAGCGGTATAACTATCCAGTACGCAAGTATCCTCGAGAACGCAGCGTTATCAATCTCCGCCGAACCGTACTGCGCAAGGTAAGCGGGGACCGCCTGAACCAGAAACGGCGAAACCAGCAACGCCCCGAAAACAACAGGAAGAATCCAGTAAAGCACCATTCTTCTCGATACACCCATAGATTTAGGCCACAGCACCACGAAGAGCATAACCGGCGCAAGTATGCCAACAATCATAGCGGAACTCAGCGAATGAGTCAAAAGAATCGACCCGACAAGCAGGGCCGTAGAAACAAAAAAAGGCGCTTTGCTGAAACGTTCTTTCTCTAGATACAGGTAATACGTAAGCGGGATAAGCATCAGGGTGATCACGTTGGGGTAACCCGCCCACGTCAACATCTCAACGTCAAAACGCGAAATCGCCACCAAAAACGCCACGATGTACGCTGCTGAAACAGAAAAAATCCGCTTAGTAATCAGAAACGCGCAAAGCACAATTAAAGCCGAGAATAAAGAGACAACTGCTACATGCGCAACATACTCAGGCAGCCCAGTAAATAACATAACGCCTGCAGTGAAAATATGGTAGCCTGGAAAAGTTAACGATACACCGCCACCTATATGGTAATAGTTATAAAGGAAGTCAGTGTTTCCAGCGCCTGTAATCGAGTAGATTACACTATTATGCAATCCAATGTCGGCTCCAGGCGGGAAACCCGACCAGAGAAGCAGAAGCAAACGATAAACAAACGCGAAAACAAATATCAGTAGCAACAAGACGTACATTCGGGTTGTTTTCGCCATTTGCTTTCCAGCTTAATATGCTTACTTTTGGTTTGTTGGTAAAAGGTTAAATATGAATTTCGAGTATAAAAACCCCCAGAGTATCAGACAGGAAAAAAGGTGTTTAATATGTCTTGGCTAAAATCTATGATGGAAAAAGAACCACCAGAACCAGAAAATCCATTAGGCATCGTTGTTATCGGCAACATTGAACCAGACATGCACGATACAGCAAAAGAAGCAGTCAGACGCACTCTAAAACGCGCAGGCTTCAAAACAATCGACGTCGGAAAAAGCGTTGCACCACAAGTATTCGTTGACAAAGTAAAAGAAAACAACGCAAACCTAATCGCACTCTCAGTCAACACAGTACCAGCAAAGAACAACCTTGCAAAACTTGACGAACTTCTAAAGGCAGCAGGCCTCAAAGACAAAGTCGGCATCATCATGGGCGGCGCAGCCGTTAAGAAAGAAGATGCAGACGCTTTTGGTGCACTCTTCGGCAAGAACAAGGAAGAAGCTCCAGAGCTTGCAAAGAAAGCCTTAAAGAAATAAGCTTGATAGGTCTGGATCTTTAATGGCCTTTAAATTCGAAAAAGAACAAAAAATCTTCGAGATTGGAAATGCAAAAATTGGCGGTCAACCAGGCGAGAACCCAACCTTCTTGATTGGCTCTATCTTCTGGCTAGGCCAAAAAATGGTCCAGGATGCCAACAAAGGTATCTTCGACGCCAAAGCTGCAGAAGACATCATAAACAGATGCCAAACCCAAAGCGACATTACCGGTGTCAAGTTCGCACTAGACATCGTCGCAACCACAGAAACTGCATTCGAAAAATACATTGACTTCGTCCCGAAACACACTGATGCACCACTTATGCTTGATGCCATGTCACCAAAGACCCGTATGGCAGCAGCAAACTTAGCAAAGAAGATGGGTCTGTCAAAGAGATGCCTCTACAACTCCGTCTACAAAGGAGTTACCGATGCTGAACTTGCAAACCTCAAAGAAAGCGGCATCAAGATGTCTATTGTTTTAGCAGATGATCCAAAGGACACAACCCTTGAAGGCAAAATGAACGTTATCGTTGAAGCCTTAGCATTAGCCGAAAAAGGTGGAATTACACAGCCACTCATCGACACAGCTATTCCAGCATTCGAACCAGACATGGGTACATCCGTCAGAGCCATAACAATCATGAAAGAGAAGTATGGTTATCCAGTCGGATTAGGCAGCGGCAACGTTGTTACAACCATGGGTTGGGTCAAAGCAAACATCGCAAAAGAATTCCGTAAGGGTACCTTCTGCTCAACAAACACCATCATGCAGATGGCAGGCGCCAACTGGCTAATGATCGGTCCAGCAGAAAACGCCGAATGGTTATTCCCAGCAGCAGCAATCACAGATACATACATTGCATCTGCGGCAGCTGATCTTGGAACAAGACCACTCGAAGAGACACACCCAATCTACAAAGCTTTCGCATAAGCTTTTTCCTTTCTTTTCTTTGTTAAAATATACAACAGTACAGTTGAAGTGCTCCCTTGAAATCTACAAGATGGCTCGCAATAGTACTCTTATTCACAGTTCTTACTTTACTCGCTACCTACCTAATTCAAAGTGAGCCTCTGATTTACATCCGCTATGCCTTGAGTTTTGTCTTTATCGTTTTTCTACCCGGCTATTGCCTAGTAAACATCCTGTTTTTAGGTAAAAACCGCATAGACATAATAGAGTCACTTGTGCTCTCGATTGCGCTTAGCTTCGGCTTAGCGGGCTTAACCGGTTTATTCTTAGGTCTCTCGCCTGTTGGAATAAACTTTCAATCAATCACAGTTTCGCTCGGCGTCATTGTAGTTACTCTATCAATGATCGCTTTTGTAAGAAAGAGTAAAGAAAAAGGGGTTACCAGTACTTCAAGTGCAAAGCCCTGAGCAGGTAAGCGCCTGAAGTTTTAACCGCTGATTTTCCGTAAGTTCCGCCTTTACGCATCATATGCAATACGTATCCTGGGCGGAGGTAGAATTGCTGGTAGGCTTTACCTCTAAGTTCAGCTAACTTTTCCATTTTTAACTGGGGCGTTTCGAAGGTTGGGCCTGCAGTGTCAAACTTATCAAAGTCACTGATTCTTAACCAACCTTTTTTAATGACTTTTTCATACATGGGCGTTCCAGGATAGGGTGTAGCCACGTAGAAGCCTACATCGTCAGGGTTGACTTTTTTGACGAATTGAATGGTTTCTTTAGCGGTTTGTTCGGTTTCGCCTGGAAAACCTAAGACAACGTTGGCGATTGTGATTAAGCCGACTTTTTGGGCGGTTTTAAATGCTTTGAGTGTCTGTTCGAGTTTTATTCCTTTATTCATAGCACCCAAAATAGCTTCCGAGCCAGATTCGACTCCCATCCAAACCGCGATGCAGCCGGCTTTACGCATGGTCGTCATAAGCTCTTTGTCTACCATGTCAACGCGTGTTCCGCAATCCCATAGTAGTTTAAGGTTTCGGGCGTTGAGTTCCTCGCAGATTTGTAGAACCCGATTGCGGTCAACACTAAAAGCGTCATCGTAGAAGGTAACTTGGTCAACGCCATATTTTTCGTGTACCATCTGCATTTCGTCGACGACGTTTTTTGCGCTTCGCATGCGGTAACCTCTGCCAAACATTCGAACGGTACTGCAGTAATCACACCAATATACACATCCGCGGCTGCTCACAAGTGGGACTAGGAGTTTGCCGTTATGCTTGAGCTTGTCAAGTGGCATGAGGTGATGCGCTGGGAATGGGATGCTGTCAAGGTCTTTGATGTAGGGGCGGTCTGGGTTGCGGTGTATTGTTTCGCCGTCGCGGTAAGTTATGCCTAAGACGCCTTCAAGTTTTGCGCCGGCTTCCAGTTTTTCAGCCAATTCTACAATGGTTATCTCGCCTTCTCCACGCACGATTATGTCAACCGCGGGGTACTCTTTGAGTGCGTTTTCGTCCCAGAATGTGCCGTGGCTTCCGCCGAGTGCTGTGACTGCGTTTGGTTGTACTTCTTTGGCGATGGTGAGTATTTTCATAGCTGATTTATAGAGTAGTGTGGTTGAGGTTGCGCCGATAAAATCTGAAGGGGTTTCGGCGATACGGCTTCGGAATGTTTCGTAGTTCAGTTTTTCCGCTTGGCAATCTATGACTTTGACTTTGTGTCCTGCTTTCTCTGCGACTGCACCTAGGTATGCGAGTCCGAGTGGTATGAAGGGTGGATGTGAATGAACGCTTGGCGGGTAGGGTGGGTTGATGAGTGTTATCTTCATGTGGGGTTGCCTTGAGTGGTTAGATTCCTTATGTTGGATGGCATATATTGCTTTCTTAGAAGAACACGAAAAGAAAAAACTGCGTAAGTGGTGCAGTTAAGAAAGGTTTAGGATAGTTTTATGTGCATGGCGCGAAGAGCGTATGCAGCTGAGGTTTTCAGTCCGCTTTTCCCGTACGTTCCGCCTTTACGCATCATTTTGAACACGTAGCTTGGGCGTAGGTAGAATTTCTGGTGTGCCTTGTACTTGATTTCGCGTAAGCGTTCCATGCTTAGCTCTGGCGTTTCAAACGTTGGGGTGGCAGTATCGTATTTGTCGAAGTCTGTGACTCTTAACCAACCGTTCTTTACGACTTCCTCATACATTGGTGTTCCCGGATAGGGGGTAGCGATGTAGCAGCCGATGTCGTCTGGGTTGAGGCTGTTGATGAAGTTGATGGTTTCCCACGCTGTCTCCTCGGTTTCTCCCGGGAAGCCGATGACTGCGGATGCGATGGTCATTAATCCGGCTTTTTGGGCTGTTTTGAATGCTTCTTTAACTTGTTCACGGTTGATTTTTTTATGCATCTTCTCAAGGATTTTGGTTGAGCCGGATTCGACGCCGAACCAGATGGTGATGCATCCTGCTTGGCGCATGCGTTCTAAGAGTTCTTTGTCTACGGCATCTACGCGTGTTTCGCAGTCCCATTCGACTTTGAGTCCGCGTTTTATGATTTCGTCGCAGAGTTCCAAGGTGTTTTTGCGGTTGATGGTGAATGCGTCGTCGTAGAAGGTGAATTGGCTTTCGCCGTATTTCTTATGGAGTGCTTCCATTTCGTCAACTACTTTTTTGGCGCTTCGCCATCTGTAGCCTTTGCCGAACATGCGGACTGTGCTGCAGAAGTCGCACCATTGCACGCATCCGCGGCTGGTGACGAGTGGGAATATGGTTTTGCCCATGCGGTGGAATGCGTCGATGGGTAGAAGGTGATATGCAGGGCTGGGTAGGCTGTCGAGGTTTTGTTGGAAGGGGCGGTCTTCGTTTCTGATTATGGTGCCGTCTGGGCCTCTGATGGTTGTTCCTAAGACGCCTACGAAGTCCTGTTTATTTTCTAATCGTTGTAGGAGTTCTTGGAATGTGGTTTCGCCTTCGCGTCGGACGATGACGTCGATGGCTGGGCACTCATTTAATGCGTTTGTGTCCCAGAAGGTTACGTGTGACCCGCCGAACATGGTGACGGCGTTTGGGTGGGCTTCTTTAGCTGCGGTTATGATGCGTTTTGCTTGGTTATAGAGCAGTGTGGTTGAGGTTACGCCGATTACATCTGGGTTGTGCTCTGCGATGCGGGTTTTGAATGCGTCAACGGTTAGTTTTTCAGCTTGGCAGTCGATGACGCTGACTTCGTGGCCTGCTTGCAGCGCAATGGCGCCTAGGTATGCGATGCCTAATGGGATGAATGGTGGATGTGAATGTGCATGTTCAGGGTAGGGTGGATTGACAAGAGTAACCTTCACGGTGATGCCCCAATATGTGACTGCTTAGACGTTAAAACGCCATATAACGTTTACGATGAAACTGCTTGGCGACGTTTTGGGCTGAGGGCTGCTGGGGGACTGTGTTTGGGTGATGCTTTTGTATACGGAGGCTTTTTGTTGCTCTGCAGCTACCTCCCTGCCCCCTATAAGAAGCGGCGGAGACGGGTGGACCCCTCTATCGGTGCTGTGCATAGACTGGATATTAGGATGCAAATAGGACCTACCCCTCTATCGGTTTCTGCAATGAGTTTCTAATAGAGCATATAGCTAACAGCTATAGAAACTAAAACATCACATTCGGCAATATGTTTCTCCATAACTGCATATTTGTTGTAGGCGTTATGCAATCACATTCTCTTAAATCTGCCAA
>CAYPGY010000041.1:0-16018 GCA_964410435.1 uncultured Candidatus Bathyarchaeia archaeon | reverse complement strand
GTACTGCCCGACCATCCCACGCCGCTTGCCGTAAGGACGCATACCCGGGATCCGGTTCCGTATATACTGTACAGAAGCGACAGGCCGGTTGATTCAAAGGCGCCGTCTTACGATGAAAATAAAGCAAAGGATACGGGCGTTGTCATTGAAATCATAGAAAACGCTGACCTCTCAGGAGCTATATCTCAGTTTACGCTATTCGAGTTTCTAAGAGGAATAGATGATAAGAAGCGACCAATAGTCAAGAGACTGCTTGAAGAGAATTTTATGGTTCTAAATATAGACGACAACATAATTGAAGTCTATTGTAGAATCTATCGAAAACTTAAGTCAGAAGGTAACTTGTTACCTGACGCGGACCTTGTAATTGCAGCAACCGCTATTGCACACGACTTAGTTCTAGAAACTAAAGACAGCCACTTCTTAAGGCTCAAACCACTGGGTCTTAAACTGAAGTAACAAAGCAAGTTAATAGAAAAAAGGAAATATGTTTTTACAGAAGCTTGTTGTAGAAGCAGCTGTATTCGCCTGTGTGGCATGCTGGGCCCGTCTGCTCAACGAGGTAGAGTAGCGAGTCGTAGTCGCAGTCAGTGGCGACGCTGATGACTTTCTGTGTGTTGCCGCTGGTTTCGCCTTTTACCCAGATTTCGTTTCTGCTTCTACTCCAGTAAGTGGCTTTCTTGGTTTTCAGTGTAAGTTCTACGGCTTCTTTGTTGGCGAATGCCTGCATCAGTACTGCTTTTGTTTTAGCGTCTTGAGTTATCACTGGAATAAGCCCGTTGCCCTTAGCGAAGTCAAGTTTTGCAAGTAATTCTTCAGGTGTCATTGTCGGATAGTCACCCCCATCTTACGCAAGTAGTCTTTCACAACCGGTACCGGGTACTGGTTATAGTGGAATATCGAAGCCGCCAGCGCCGCGTCTGCTTTGCCGCCTACGAATACGTCGTAGAGGTGTTTGGGTACGCCTGCGCCTCCGCTTGCGATCACTGGCACGTTGACGCGTTCAGAGATGGCACGGGTTAATTCGATGTCGTAGCCGTCTTTTGTGCCATCGCGATCCATTGAGGTTACTAGGAATTCTCCTGCACCGAGCTTCTCAGCCTGCATTGCCCAAGCGACGGCGTCGATGCCTGTGGGTTTGCGTCCGCCGTACGTGTTGACTTCAAACCAGACCTTGCCAGATGGGGTGTCAAAGAGGAGTTTGCCTTCGGTTGGGGTGCGGTTGCGTTTGGCGTCGATGGCGACGACTACGCATTGGCGGCCGAAGACGTCGGCTAATTCGGTGATGACGGGCGGGTTTTCGATGGCTGCGGTGTTTACTGAGACTTTGTCGGCTCCGCTGCAGAGAACGTTACGTGCATCCGACACATTGCGTATGCCTCCGCCGACAGTGAACGGTATGCTGATGGCTTTAGCCACGCCTTCGACGTATTGGCGCATGATGTCGCGTTTCTCGTTTGAAGCGGTGATATCGAGGAATACGAGCTCGTCGGCTCCTTCATCGCTGTAGCGTTTCGCCATCTCGACGGGGTCGCCTGCATGCTTCAGTTCAAGGAAGTTTATGCCCTTCACTACTCGTCCGTGGTCAACGTCTAGGCAGGGTACGATACGTTTTGCAAGCGGCATCTTCTCAGGCTCCTATCTTCATTAATGCTTGCTTTAAGGTGAAACGCCCTTCATATAGGGCTTTTCCGATCACTGCGCCTTCGCATCCGATGTCCTTTAGCGCCGCGAGGTCGCCGATGGCGCCGATTCCGCCTGCCGCTATGACTTTGGCGCCGGGGTACATGGTTGCTGCGCTGAGAGTCTGCAGGTCGGGGCCGTTTAGCATGCCGTCCTGCGCGATGGATGTGATGAGGAAGGTTTCGACGCCGAATCCGGTATATTTTTGTAGGGCATCATCTACGGTCATGGCGGTTGCGGTTTGCCAGCCTTCTACCATGATGCGGCCTTCTTTGTTGTCGAGGGCAACGATGACGGAGTCGTGTCCGAATCTTTTGATTATCTTGGGAATGACTAATGGGTCACTGAAGGCCAACGAGCCAAGAATTACCTGCGCAACTCCAACTTTAAGCAAGTTCTCTGCGGCTTCGTAGCTGCGAATGCCGCCGCCTACCTGTATGGGCAGCGAAATGTTCTTGGCGATCTCCGCAATAACGCCCCTGTTATCGCCTATACTGAACGCTGCGTCCAAGTCGATTATGTGGAGTTTACCTGCACCCTCGGATTTCCAACGTTCCGCAGCCTTAAGTGGGGTGCCGAATTGGTTTTCGTAGCATTTGGCGGTTTCTGCTTTACCCTTTGTTAAGCGGACGATTTTGCCGCCCATCAAGTCTATTGCTGGAATAAGCTGCATTAGAATCACCTTACAACTATCTTTTGGAAGTTCTTTAGGATTTTGAGTCCTACATCGCCGGATTTTTCTGGGTGGAATTGTGTGCCGTAGATGTTGCCTTTGGCGACTGCGCTTGTGAAGGTTGTGCCGTACTCTGTTTTGGCGACGACTATGTTTTGGTCTTTTGGTTCTGGGTAGAGTGAGTGCACGAAGTAGACATATGTGCCATCCGCGATGCCGTCGAACAGCGGATTCTGCTGAGCGATGTTTAGGGTATTCCAGCCCATATGCGGCACCTTCACTGTTCGCGGCAACTGCTGGACGCAGCCTTGGAAGAAGCTTAAGCCTTCGCCGGGGCCCTCCTCGCTTGACTCGAAATAAAGCTGCATGCCGAGGCATATGCCCATTATGGGGGTTTCCTCCGACACTTTTTTCTGCAGAGTCTCTTTCACCGTGTCGAGCCTGTCGAGTGCAGCGGTGAAGCTTCCGACACCCGGCAACGCGATTGCGTCAGCATCCGCTAAGTCAGCTTGTGTTGTGCCGATTGTGACGGAAAAACCCGCCTTCTCAAGCGCTGTTTTTAAGCTGAGCAGGTTACCTACGCCGTAGTCGAATATTACTGCTTTAGCCATGCTAGATTACGCCTTTGCTGCTTGGTACGCCTTTGCGGCGGGGGTCAGGGGTTGCTGCCTGCCGCAGTGCGAGTGCGAGGGCTTTGGTGGCGGCTTCTGCTTTGTGGTGGTCGTTGCTGCCGTACTCGACGTAGACGTGTACGTTGGCTTGAAGTGTCTGTGTTAGGGATTCGAAGAAGTGCACTATGTCCTCAGTGGCCATTTCCTCTACTTTTTTGCCTCTTAGTTTAAGGTCGATTTTGAAGTAGGGGCGTTTGACTAGGTCTACCGCGCAGAACGCGAGTGAGCAGTCCATTGGTGCGGCTGTGCTGCCGAATCGGGTTATGCCTTCGCGTGTGCCCAGTGCCTTGTTTAGGGCTTCGCCTAAGCCGAGCGCGAGGTCCTCTATCATGTGGTGCGCCAAGTCTCCCTGAACGGTGGCGTCGATGTCGATTAAGCTGTGCGTGGCAAACGAGGTAAGCATGTGGCTGAAGAACGGCACGGGAGTCTGGATGTTTGCTTTTCCCTCTCCGTCCAAGTTGACTTTAACTTTTACTTCTGTTTCTTTTGTTTTACGGTATACCTCTTCGCATCTCATGGCTTCTCACTCATTATCTCTTTTAATGCTTGGATTAGTTTGGCATTCATTTCGGGTAACCCGACGGTTACGCGGAAGCAATTATCATACTGTAGAAGCTTGCCCCACTTCTTTAGCATGATACCCCGCTTAAGCAGCGCCTGGTAGACTTCGTCAGCTGGTTTCTCTGTGTTGATTAGGATGAAGTCGGCTTGGCTGGGGAACGCTTTTACGCCCTCTATCTGTTTGAGTTCATTTATGAATTTTCCCCGCTCAGCAACTAGCCCCGACACCGCCTTGCGCATTATATCCATGTTCTCAAGCATTTTTATGCCCATGCGGATGGTGAAGCCTGACACGGGGTAGGGCAGCGGCGCCTTCTCGCGGATAACCTTCGCCAGCGGCGGATTCGCAACCGCATAGCCCAGTCTAAGCATAGCTAAACCGAAGGCTTTGCTGAACGTGCGCAGGATGACCATGTTGGGGAATTCAGATAGGCGGGGTATGAAGCTGTAGTCGGCGAATTCTCCGTAGGCTTCGTCGAGGATGACTATGCCTGGGAAGGCTTTGACGAGGCGCTCAATGTCCGCTGGCTTCATCTGGTTGGATGTCGGATTGTTAGGTGAGCAGATGTAGAGCAAACGGGTTTTGTCGTTGAATTGCCCCAGCATCCCCTCAACGTCAAGTTGGAAATCCGCGGTTAGAGGCACAGTGACGTAGTCGCCTTCTTGACGCTTTACGCAGAGCCTCGGTATAGCAAACGTCGGCGTCGGCGAGACTGCGACGTCGCCTTTCTCGATGAATAAGCGGACGATGCGGTCGATTAATTCGTCGCCTGCGTTGCTGATTGCAATGCAGTCAGCTGAGACGCCGAGGTAACCTGTGAGTTTGTCGCGTAGTTTAGATTCCTCATCCTCGGGGTACATGCGCAGGTCGATTTCGTCGGCGAGCTGCTTCATCAGCGGAACCTGACGGCTGCGGTCGACGAAGAGGTTCTCGTTGAAGTTCAGCTTCACGATTTCCGATATGTCAACGCCCAGTTGCTCCGCTAAACCTTCGGGTGTAACTCCGGCGGAGTAGCAGTCTATGGCGCCGAGCTTCTGCAGCTTCTCTTTGAACCACTGCTGGTAAGCGCTGCTCATTGCTGCTCGAACCTCGCGTTGATAGCTTTGGAGTGATTAGGCAGGTTCTCCGTGTCCGTTAACACCTTGACTTGCGCTCGGACTTTATCTAAGCCCTCCTTTGAGCACTCAGCTATGCTAACTCGACGCATGTAATCTATAGCGGAGAGGCCAGAGAATGATTTGGCGAAACCGCCTGTCGGAAGCACATGGTTGGTGCCGCTTGCGTAGTCACTAAGCGGAACAGGGCTGTAGGGGCCAAGCAGGATTAAGCCTGCGACGAGCCGCTCTGATAGGGCTTTGGCGTCTTTAGTCATGACTTCTAGGTGCTCGGCTGCGAATTCGTTAGTTAACTCTACTGCTTCATCCATGCCGCTGCAGGTGACGATGAAGCTGTATTTGTTTAGTGAATCAGCGATTTTGTCGCCTCTGGGTGCCGCGGCGGCGAGTTTGCCGAGTTGCTCCTGCACCTGCGATGCGAGTCTGTCGGAGGTAGTGATAAGGACGGCTACGCTGTCGGTCCCGTGTTCAGCCTGCGATATCATATCGTAGGCGATTAGGCGCGGGTCGGCGTATTGGTCGGCGAGTACGAGGACTTCGCTTGGGCCAGCAGGCATGTCAATGGCGACGTCCTGCGAAACCAGCACCTTAGCCATGGTCACGTACTTGCTGCCGGGACCCATAATCTTGCGGACAGGCTTTATTGTGTCGGTTCCGTATGCAAGTGCAGCGATTGCTTGTGCTCCGCCGACTTTGTAAACCTCGTCTACGCCGCATATGTCGCATGCAACCAACACCAGCGGATTAACTTTGCCCATTGAATCCGACGGTGAAGCGACGACAATGCGGGGTACACCGGCGATTTTTGCTGGGAGAGCCGTCATGACGACGGTGCTTGGGTAGGCTGCTTGGCCGCCGGGCACGTAGCATCCGACACTCTCAATTGGGCGTAGGACGGTTTGGATCATGATGCCCTCGTTGAAGGCTTTAACGTCGGAGTTTGAGAGGAGCTGTTTCTGGAAGACGCTGACGCGTTGCTTCATGAACTCGATTGCGGCGACCTGTTCTTTGGTGACTTTGCCGTAGGCTTCCTTGATTTCCTCCGGGCTGGCTTTGAGGGTTTGGGGGGTGAGGGCGACTTTGTCGAATTTCTGCGCAAACTCGATTAGCGCCGCGTCGCCTTCAGATCGGATTTTGCTGATGATTGCTTTAACGTTGGCTTCAAGGTCAGCGGTGGCTTTTTGGTCTGCCTGCTGCCTTTTAGCCCAGTTTTTGGGTAGCTCTGTGGCTTTGTAGATTTTTACTTCGACTTTGGTTTGCACGAGCACTCCTCTTTCTGGCTGATCTCGTCTAGAGCTAACACTTGGCGCGGCTCGTAGACGACTAAGCCCTGTGCTATCTTGCGGATTTTCGGGAGCAGCTGGATTAGGCAGTCCTTTTCGATGACTGTGTTGACGCTTACCCAAGTGTCGTCTGCCAGCGGGGAAATAGTCGGGTTCTTCAGTGCAGGCAGTTCAGTGAGCAGCTTCTGCAGATTCGCTTTCTTGACGTTGACAAAGATGTGTATCCGTTTAGAGCCGTCAACAACGCCCTTGCAGAGTGCAACTATGTCGTAGATTTTCTCGCGTTTCTCTGGGTCTTCAAGCGTTTTTTTGTTGGCGATAAGGCTGGCTGATGAGCGCATGACTGTCTCGATTATTCTGAGGTTGTTGGCTTCCAGTGTGGTGCCGGTTTCTGTTACGTCCATGATGCAGTCGCTGTTCTCCGGCGGTTTAGCTTCGGTTGCGCCGAATGATAGGAAGATTTTGACGCGCTGGTTATCGCCTTTTCTCCACCATGGAGTGACTTGGGTTGGGTCTTGGTCGCCGAATCGTTTCTTGTATTCAGGCAGGCTTTTGATGTATTCGGAGGCTATGTTTAGGTATTCTGTGCTTATGCGGAAGTTTTTGCCAGCAGCCCAAACTTGCTCCATGAATTCGCCGAGGGTTGTGCCAACGGGAACTGTGTTAGGGACTGCGATTACTAGGCGGATTTTACCGTATTCCAAGTTGAGGAGGACTTCGACGTCGGCTTTGTTTTCGCGTACCCAATCCTCGCCTGTGATGCCTATGTCCTGCAGGCCTTCAGATACGAATACGGGGATTTCCTGCGGACGCAGTATTTTCATTTCGATCTGGGGGTCGTTGATGCTTGGGCGGTATGTGCGGTCTGAAGAACCGATTTTGAAGCCTGATTTAGCGAAGAATTCCGCGGTTGCTTTTTCTAGGGAGCCTTTTGGTATTGCAAATTTTATTTTATCCATAAATTTCACCATTTAGGGGGTTATCTAAGATGTTTTGTTTGTTTAAGAGAACGTTTTGCTTGGGGACTGCGCCTAATTTACAATAATAAAACTGTGTTAAGCTTTCAATGAAGGCAATCGCCTTGTATGAACGCAATCCCTCATCATACGTCACTTGGTGACACCTGAATGCTTGCCTAGCATATAAACCTGTTCCACTAGTATTTAACTGTCAAAACGTCAGGAACGGCTAATCGGCGGCTTATTTGGGCGTTTTTATTTCAAAAACAAGCGGAGGCAGCGCATTCTTGGTTTCAAGCTGTATGTTAAGCATGCTTTCTAGCAGACCCCGCCATATTTCAACCTCAGCGATAACGGGCGCCTTGATTAGCAGAAATCGGTCTTTAAGGTAGACGTCGCCTAGGCCCTGAACTTTTAGGCGCTTAAAAATTACTGCCCAACTATCTTTGTTTGAGGAGTCAACCCCAAGTGTGGATTGGATAGATACCTTCAGCGCGTCGCCCATACGTGCCCCGATTTCGCGGTATTTCTCTTTGGGCACATACTGGGTGAAGATGTTTATGAGCTCCACGTTGATGATGGCGATTCTGCTGATTCCGCAGTAGTATTCGCCGGGGAACTGCCAATCATCCATGTTTAGGCTCCGATAGATTTCAAGCATCTTGGATATTAGCTGCTTTATCCCCTGCTCTTTCCCCTCGCGAATGAGGTACTCGATGTAGTCGCGTTCGCTACGCTCCAGTATTACGGTGGTGCGTTTCGCTTCCTCAGATTTCTGCATAACTGGATATCGGGGCTTGTCATCGAGCATAGGGCTTAATCTGCCGGGATCGGGTATATGGCTTGCGAATTCTGGAAGCATATTAGAAATCAACATTCGCGAACCGAATATGCGGTCGCTTATCATAATTAAGCAGGGAAGGATGACCTCACTCTGAGGGAGGTAGGTCCAGTAAAAGCACATTTGGCTAAGAATAGTTAATAACTCAGGTTTAATCCTCTATTGCTGCCGATGAAGAATCTAAAAAGCTGATTGATGATGCACTCTAGGGTATCTGAGGCAAAAATTAACTAAAAATTAAAAAGGGGATTTTTAGGTTACGATTTTCTTGCGGAGAACAAACACCAGCAAACCGATGCCCGCAAGGAACAGCAAAAAGCCGACAACGTCAGCCGCTAATGCGCCTGCCTTAGCGACGTCAGCGATCAAGTACGGTATGTAAGTTGGACCGACAAAGATCAAGAATACCGATATGATTAGGAACATTGCTTGAGTGAATTTTGATTCTCCACTTACTTCTACTTCAGTTTCATTAATTTCAGTCATAGAGCGCCCAACTTATGTCTCTTCAGATTGATTGTTTTCTGCGAACCCTTCTTTTATCTCTTTTCCCAAAGCCTTCATTAAAAACTTGAAAACCAAGAAACCAGCTCCTTTGTCAGCCTTGAAACCCATGGTTGTACCCAGCAAGCTGACGCCGTCGATCTTACGTTCCTTAGCCAACGCCAAAGTTAAGCCGGTGCCACCGACGATTTTGCCCTTGCTGTAGATGACGCCGCCTTTCTCCATAAACTCAGTTGCCAGCCGCGACGAGGTAGCTGCAATGAACACCTGAGTTTTATCCTCGGTAATCGGGACGCCGCCCATGGTTACGATGAATTTGCAGCCGATTTCCTCAACGAAGTCCAAGACAGAGTCACAGACGTCGTAGTGCGCAACTGTGTCGTCGAAACTCGGCTGAATTTCGCCAGTCATTATAATGAAGTTGTTCTTCTCTACTGGAGCATAGAAGAATTCGTATCGCGGTAGATGCGCAATGCCCTTGCTGGAGATCGAGATGTAATCGGGGAAGGTTGGCGAGTAGAGTTCAGCGTATGGTTTGGCGTCGAAGAACTTTATGAGCAGGTGAGCGGCGATTCGTCCCACGTTTCCGAAGCCGGGCAGTCCCTGTATGAAGATTGGGTTGTCAAGGGTCGGGTTTGAGAGTTTGCGCAAGTACGGCTTGTCCATTAATTTTCATCCAGCCATACGGAAATGGATTCGATACTAAAAGGCTTTTGCTGATTTGGGAAAAAGAAACTATTAATATCTGACATTGCGATATTAGACTGCGCTTAACCCGTTTTGAACACCGCATGTAGCGGGGTGGGGTAGCCAGGATTAACCCGCTGGGCTCATAACCCAGAGATCAGTAGTTCAAATCTACTCCCCGCTACCAAAACAAATTTTCAAAAAATGACTTTTGCCAAAATACCTTTTCGAGTGGAAAACACGCCGTCAACCCATTAAACACGTGTGCGTAACAAAAAAGACACACAACCAAATTTTGATATAGCCAGTTTTTAGAATCCACAGCTGTATACCTATCTGCTCTATTAGCGGTTCTATGCACAGGACCTATGGGGGGTAGCTCCGGTGGGCGCTTTTTATAGAGGGAGGGGATCTATGGCAGAGCAACTGAAGCGGGATGTGGAGACTTATGTGGTGTCTATGCAGTACCACATTCACATGCACAAGATTCTGCATGGCACCATGTTGAGGACGTGGGAAAAATGGGAACCTGCACATGTAAACAGACGTAGAATAACAGCCCCTTCGCAAAACAGCGTCTGCATCGCAAGCCATCTTGTGCAGTTTTAAAAATATCCACATCCCGAAAAGGAAAAACTTGTATACAAAAGCATCAACCAAACCCACAGAGCCAAAGCAACCCCAAACCAGCCGCCATTTCACGTCTGCTCAATTAATCAAGCCCTAAACGCCAACTCAGATTACGGTAAAAGTAAATAAACAACTTAACATAACATTAACGAAACCTTGTTTGGTGAAAACCCCGTGAAACGAACCATAGCATCCATACTCTTGTTAGCATTCACATTAAGCGCCATCTTACCATATGCATTATTAAGCGGCGCATCCGCCCAAGCCGGCTACAGCATAACCCAAGTAGACCACAACATACAAGTCATGTACAGCGGAAACGTCGCCGTACTAGACACCATACATGTCAGCGGCGCAGTAACAGACGGCTTCACAATCGCCGTTCCCTACGCCTTCAGCACAGGCGTACTAAAAGTCATAGCCTACGACGACAGCCACACCTTCACAGTAAACCAAGGCGGCATCCAACTAGGCGACCAAACAGGCTTCTACGCTGTACAAATCAACTTCAACGGGTATACACCAAGCAAATTCACAGTCGCATTCATCCTCTCAAACGGCGTAACAATCGACCAGGGAAGCGGCAACTTCCTAATCGCCTTCCCAGCTTACCCAAGCCTCGACCAAAACGTAGGCACCGTAAACGTCCAAGTCACCACACCCAAAACCCCCTCAGCCATAAGCATCAGCAAAGACGACGGAAACGTAACTGCCACCAGCTACACCGCCAACAACCTCGCAGCATACACCTACTCAGTCGCACAAGCCAACATCAAAGTCACAGCCGGAACCATCGTATCCTCAATGATCCCCACATTAGATCGCCAAATCAACATCGACGCCACCGGAACAGTCAACGCCGTAGAGACCTACCGCATAATAAACAACGCCTCAACCTCAATAGGCGCATACACACTCACTTTGCCAGCAGCGGCAACAAACATAGACATCAGAGACGCCCACGGAACAGCCCTAACCTCAACAACATCAAGCGGCAGCAACATGCTACTAGTCAACGCAACATTACAATCATACATCTCCAGTGGCCAATCAACAACCCTAACAGTACACTACAGCCTCCCAGGAGCAACCCTGCAAAACAATCAATACATAATGTCAGACTTCCAGCTTTTCGCCAATTACCAATACGTAATCGCAGACGCAACAGCAGCATTCAACCTACCGCAGGGAGCAACCATAACCTCGCCCGAAGCAAACCAGCTTGATTCATCCTCAACCCTAACACGAGGAACATACCAAGACACCCTAACAGTCACAGCCGACCAAGTTAGCTTCGTAGATTTCCTTGCCCCACAAGCAAACACAATCGAGCTAGCCTACCAGTATAACCCAGTCTGGGTATCCTTCACACCGACACTCTGGGCAGTAGCAGCCGCCATAATCGCCTGCGCAGGAATAGTCATCTACCGCAGCCGCAAACCCAAACAAACCAACTATACAAGAACAGTAAAGTCACCTCCACAAAAAACCTCAACAAAGAAAAATACAGCAACCGAAGTTGTTAGGGGCGAACAGATAACAGCAGAACATATCAGAGACTTCATAGACGCCTACGAAGACAAAAAACAACTAACCGCTGAACTCCACGCGATAGACAATAAAGCCCAGAAAGGCAAGATCCCCAGACGCCAATACAAAGTACAACGCGAAGCCTTAGAAAACAAGATTCAAGCCATAGACAGAAGCATACAGCGCAACAAAGCAGTCTTCCGTGGCGCAGCAGGAACCTACCCTGAACTCATGAACCAGCTTGACGTAGCAGAAGCAGACCAAGCAGAAGCAGAAGAGAGCATCCGCAACCTTGAAGCACGCCAAAGTAGAGGAGAAATCGCCATAGAAAGCTACAAACGCAACATCGCTGACGCACAGAAAACCCGAGATAAGGCAGAGGCGGCGATAAATGGAATTCTTTTGAGGTTACGTGAAAAAATCCGTTAATTCACCTAAACCCTTTTATTTTACATGGATGCTTTTGAGGAAATTACAGTGAGGTAAGACAAAAATGGTAAAAATTGTTGTCGATGCCAAATGCACTGGATGCGAAACTTGTGTAAACACTTGCCCAGTCGGCGTTTACGAAATCAAGAACGGCAAGTCAGTCCCTACAAAAGAAAGCGAATGCTTAGTTTGTAGAGCCTGTGAGTCACAGTGTCCAGAAGGTGCAATTCAGGTAATCGAGTAAAACCAAAAAGTAAGTCTCTCACGCATCTGAGAGAGCTCTCCTCTTTTATTAACTAATTTTTTAACAACTTTGACTAAAGCAGGGTTTAATGTTTTTTAAATCGTTAATCTTTAGACAACAATCAACAAGGCTATAAGTAGATTTTAAGAAAAAGAGGTTTAATCTTCTAAATTCAGCAGAAATTCAACTATCTTTGCAAGTTGCTCTGCTGTGACTCTGTCAAGGTGCTCTTCAGCATCTATGTCGAATAGTGTGTTATTGGTTTGCATGACTACCTCTATGGGCTGCTTTTGCTATAACAGTATCTCCAAGAGTTACTTCGAACTTCGAAGTAGCACCCTCACCTCAGCGCATCATTTTAACAGCTTCATGTAAAATCCATAGCGCTAAGGCCTCAACATAGCATGGAAGTATTCACTTGAAACTTAAAATTCGCCGCTTTCTCCATAAAAAATTGCTTTGATGGTCAAGTAAGAGTTATATCCCGAAACCGCCCAAAGAAAGAGTCATGTCAGCCAAAGTCCACTGTGCCCACATACTGGTAAAGACCCTAACAGAAGCAAACAACGTTAAAGCCCGATTAGATAAAGGCGAGAAATTCGGCGAAGTAGCCAAACAAGTCTCACTTTGCTCATCAGGCAAAAAAGGAGGCGACCTCGGAACGTTTAGCCGCGGAAAGATGGTTAAGGAATTTGAGAAAACCGCGTTTGAACTCCAGAAAGGCCAAGTTTCAGGCCCAGTTAAAACCCAGTTCGGATACCACATCATTAAACGCATAGAGTAAAATTAGCGCACTACCCAGCTTACTCGTCACGGATAAAGAGTTGCATACGTTTGAATGGTATTAGCCTACAGCGTAGTTTCTCAAGAAACAGAGTAACTGTTGTTTGCTTATTGTTTCTTGTGGCTTTCTTGACTGTAGCAGGTTTCCATTCAAGCCTACACACGGTTGATACTTCGGTTAACTTGTGGATGCCAACTGTTCAGTCAGCGGGTTTAACCTTTTTTGCTGCTGGAATCGACGAATACTTTGACACAAACTACCTTGTCCTTTACTCAGTAGTTATTGCAGCGGTCTTTTTTATTGGCCGCCAGAAGCAGAAGGGTTTACTGCTGGTGGGCGGTTTAGCTGGCGCCGCGTTATTCGTTTCAATAATCAAACGTATTGCACTGATTTCCAGACCCGAAAACGCGTTAGTCTTCAATTTAGGCTACTCTTTCCCAAGCGGCCACGCAGTCGGCATAGTGGTGTTGGCAGGCGTCTTAGCCTTTTTTGCTTGGCGTCACTGGCAGAGTACAACAGCAAGAGCAGGCATTGCAAGCTTGTTTAGTACAATGGTTGGACTGGTAAGTTTTGATAGAGTTTACTTGAATACTCACTGGTTTAGTGATGTTTTGGGTTCTTTGCTGGTTGGGGCGTGTTGGTTATCGTTTCTAGTTTCGCTGTATAGCTGGCTTGAGCGTCGTGGAAGCTTTCAGGGGCACAGATTTAATTTTGTAGCTAATTGCCTCTATGTTGGATCTGCGGTGTTGGCGGTTTTAGTGGTTTTGTCTGGTGCGGTAGTTTAACGTTTTAAAGATATATCTAATTAAGACACATTTATATCTGCGTAAACCCCATATAATAACAGTTATAAAAGAGGCAAGCCTATGAGCCAGTCTAAAACCAAAAGACTCGTTCTAAACATCGGCGGCATGAGCTGCATAAACTGTGCACGCAGCATAGAAAAAGCACTAAAAAAGCTAGACGGCGTAACACAAGCCACCGTCAATTTAGCCGCAGAAAAAGCACTCATAGACTACAACCCAGACACCCTAAACCAGAAAACAATAGAGGACGCAATAACCCAAGCTGGTTACCAAGTCATCCACGACAAAATCAGCATCCAAGTCGGCGGAATGACCTGCATCAACTGCGCCAAAACCATAGAGAAAGCCCTAAACGCCAAAGAAGGCATCTACAACGCAACAGTCAACTTCGCGGCTGAACGAGTAACCGTGGAGTATAACGCTAACCAAATCAGCTTGCCCAGCATTAAAAAAACGATTCAGAAAGTCGGCTACGAAGTTGTTGAGCAAGAGAAAAATGTTGAAGACGCCGAAGGCAAAGCGCGACAGCGCCACATTCAACGCTTAAAAGTGCTTTTAGCGGTTAGCGTTACAATTACGATTCCAATCATGCTCATCATGTGGCTTATGCCCTTGCCAACTATGTGGGAAAACAATCTGCTCATGTTCCTATTAGCCACACCAGTTCAGTTCATAGTCGGCTGGACCTTCTACGTAGGCGCATACAAGGGTTTACGTAACAAAACCGCTAACATGGATACCCTAATAGCCATGGGCACCTCAACCGCATGGATATTCAGCACTATAGTAACCTTCTTCCCAGACATTTTCCACCACTCAGCAGTATTCTTCGACACATCCGTAATGATAATAACCTTCATCCTAGCAGGCAAACTGCTTGACGCCGTAGCCAAAGGCAGAACATCGGAAGCTATCCGAAAAATCATGGGGCTCCAAGCCAAAACCGCCAGAGTCATCCATAACGGAGTCGAAGTGGAGTTACCTGTTGAAGAGGTGCAAGTCGGCGACGTACTTGTCGTGCGTCCAGGAGAGAAAATTCCAGTTGACGGTATAGTCACGGAAGGCTACTCGGGTGTTGACGAGAAAGTAATCACGGGCGAATCTATCCCAGTTGAGAAAAGAAAAGGCGACCAAGTTATCGGAGCAACCATGAACAAAACGGGCACGTTCAAGTTCAAAGCCACAAAAGTAGGTAAAGATACAGCGCTTGCGCAAATAATCAATTTAGTCGAGGACGCACTTACTTCTAAGGCACCTGTACAGCGGATAGCCGATGTCACGGCAGGATACTTCGTGCCAGCTATCATTACTATCGCGACTGTGGCGGCGTTTGCGTGGTATTTTCTATTGGGTGCAACCTACATCTTCTCACTAACAGTGTTCATTGCGGTGCTGATTGTCGCTTGCCCATGCGCACTGGGACTTGCGACTCCGACAGCAATCATGGTTGGTGTCGGAAAAGGCGCAGAGAACGGCATCTTAATCAAAAGCGGCGAAGCCCTCGAAACAGCACATAAGCTGAAAACAGTTGTATTCGATAAAACCGGCACCTTAACTAAGGGTGAACCTGAAGTAACCGACATTGTAACCACAGATGTTCTCAGTGAGGAGCAGATGCTGCAGTTTGCGGCGGTTGCGGAGAAGAATTCTGAGCACCCATTGGGCGAAGCAATCGTCAAAGCTGCAACTACACGGGGCATTAACGTTGAGTGGCCAGATGATTTTAACGCGATTCCGGGACACGGAGTCGAAGTGCAATATAATGGTAAACGGGTGCTGCTGGGCAACCGTAAACTGATGGAAACCAACAAGGTAGACATCTCTTGGCTTGAGCCGAAGATGACGGCGTTTGAGGAGCAGGGCAAAACGGCGATGCTTATGGCGGTTAATGGAAAAACAGCTGGCTTAATCGCAGTCGCCGACACACTAAAAGAACATTCGGCGGAGGCGATTTCGGCGCTTAAAAAGATGGACCTCGAAGTAGTGATGTTAACAGGTGATAATCAGCGGACAGCTAAAGCCATTGCATCCCAAGTCGGCGTTGACAGGGTGTTGGCTGAGGTGTTGCCGGGTGAAAAAGCTAGCGAAGTCAAGCGGCTCCAAGCAGAGGGGAAAGTGGTGGCGATGGTGGGCGACGGAATCAACGATGCACCAGCCTTGGCTCAGGCAAATGTCGGCATTGCAGTCGGCACAGGCACAGACGTGGCGGTGGAAACAGGCGACATAGTGCTAATCAAAAACGACCTGCGGGACGTTGTGGTTGCTATCCAACTTAGTTGGGCTACTATGCGTAAGATTCGTCAGAACCTGTTCTGGGCGTTCTTCTATAATATCATCTTGGTGCCTATGGCGGCTGGAGTGCTCTATCCGGTTACTGGTGTGATCTTTGATCCTGTTTGGGCGGCTGCGGCGATGGCGTCCAGTTCCGTGACGGTAGTGACGAATGCGTCGCTGCTGCGTCGGTTTAAACCAAAACTCTAAGTAATCAAATGTTGACTAGTAGGGAGGTGAACGATTTATGGCTAAAGACTTAGTGTGCAACATGGATGTAGAGGAGAGAACAGCAAAATGGAAAACAGTGTACAAGGGCAAGACCTACTAGTTCTGTGCACTTGGC